>NZ_QFGB01000001.1:0-186259 GCF_004369245.1 Pelotomaculum sp. FP
ACATTTTTTGACCTCCAAAGTGCAAGCTTTTTGCATATTTTAGCTTGTTTTCCTTGGATAATAATTCGACAAAAGTACCCTCAATCCCTTGGTATTACTGGAATTTTTGGCTATTCAGCAAGCCCTAATTAATGGATAGCACAGTTTTGCGTGATAACAGCAATAAACAGCCTATTTGATCTTCCCCGTAAGTTTATCGTAAGCTTTATGACAGCCCACAAATAGGTGTCACTCTTTTGAGCAGTGTCACTTTATCTAACACCTGTTTTTAATCAATAAATCCCCCGGAAGCTATAAAAACAAAGAAAGACCCTTACCCCAAAGGATAAAGGTCTATTAAACACAACTTATATAATATGCATTAGTTTAATTACAATTTACGCAATTTATTGTATAACGTATTGCGAGCTATTCCCAAAGCTTTAGCTGTTTTAGTGACATTCCCCTCGCACTTTTCCAAAGTCTCCAAAATAAGTGCCTTTTCATAAATTTTCAAGTTGTTTTCTTTTAACGGATTAATAGGTTTATAATCAACGACATACGACGGCAAAACCTCCGGCGCCATAATTTTTCCTTCTGTAAAAATGACACCGTTTTCTATGATATTACTTAACTCCCGGACATTTCCCGGCCAATCATACCTGCATAAGGCATTTATGGTAGTACTGTCAATATCTAAGGGGGGTTTTTTAAATTCCTGGCAAAATTTGTTCATAAAATAATGGACCAGCATGGGAATGTCTTCTTTTCTTCTCCTGAGCGGCGGCAGCTGAATGTTTATAACATTCAGCCTGAAGTACAAATCCTCCCTGAACCTGCCCTCTTTTACTTCTTGTCTTAAATCCCGGTTGGTTGCAGCAATGACACGGATGTCAACCGTTTTAGGCTTTGTCCCGCCCATACGGGTCACGGTTTTATCCTGAAGAAACCTGAGCAGGTGGACCTGCATTGCCAGGGGCATCTCACCTATTTCATCAAGAAACAGCGTACCCTTGTCAGCCATTTCTAATTTACCTTTCATACCGCCTTTTCTGGCTCCGGTAAATGCTCCTTCCTCGTAACCAAACAGTTCGCTTTCAATTAATTCTTTCGGAATCGCTCCACAGTTTATAGGAACAAACAGGCCACTGCGCCCGCTATCGGTATGGATTGACTGTGCAATCAGTTCCTTACCTGTACCGCTTTCCCCTTCAATTAACACATTTGAACTAACCTCTGCCGCTTTTTTAGCCCGGTGCACGATGTTGGACCAACTTTGGGCTTTACCAATTATATTATTAAATGTAAAGTAGAGCTTATTCGGTCCTTTATTAACAGAATTAACAGTTTCAAAAAGCAAAAGTGTTTTATCTGAATCATTGAAACCTCTGATAATACTATTCTTAACTGCTTTGCATGGTACGCTGCACAGATCGTTTACCAGTTCAAACTTGGTTCCAGGATGGGGTATAATTGTGCCGGCAGCGTTGTTTTCCTTTAAAATGTCACGGAAGTGAACTCCTAGAATTTCTTCCTCACGAGAGAACCTTAAAAGGTTGATGCAATTTTTATTCACATCAATGATTTTGCCATGCTGATCAAAAACCAAGAGGCATTGTCCGATCTCATCCTTCAGCACGCCAAAAGTACTCAATGCTTCTTTCTGCATGGAGTATTTCCACCTAAGTTGGCGTTCGATCACTTGCGTGCCAAGTTGTAGAAGACCTGAACTGCCAGGTTCGAGGTCACCGAAAGGGTTAGTTATATTGATTGTTCCAATGATTTGCCCATCAGGATTATGCAAAGTAATGGCAGCACATCCGTGTTCGTGTAAAAAGGTTAAATAATGCTCGTATCTTCTAATCTCGACAAGTTTATCTTCAACCAAAGCAATTCCAATTCCATTTGCTCCAATAACTTCCTCACGGCATGTAGCACCTAAAGGGATAGGACAGTCCACGTTGCTTACCGCGTCAAAAACATATCCATCGGCATCAGATAAAGAAACAAAGTTTTCCCCACCCATATAGCAGATGTCCCGCATGATTGGAGCGGCTATTGAAATCAAATCCTGATTATCGGCGCGCTTTTCTTCAAGCAACCCCTTTGACAACACCAAGTCATTGTGAATTGGATCAATACCAGTGTCAATATTGCGGGAGCGCTGCCATGACCTTGCTATAATAGGTTGCACACCCTGCTCGGCAATAACTCCCGTTTTCACAAAATTGCGCCATGCCCAGTGTGACATATCCTTACTGTCTTCGGCATAGTCGGCCATAATTGTTTCACCCACCCTTGCAAATAGAATAATCTAGTTGCATATTCGTAATTATTATCAAACCACATTATCCGGAGTTGTCGTCCTGTTGTTATGTTTGTTAATAAACTACGTAGGGGCAAAATTGCTGCACCTGTCAGTTGAGCAATCATTATTTCACTATGATCTTTATATCACAAATTGAGATGTTTTTCTAGATTGTTTTACATAAGCAGATTTGCGCATAGGCGTCAAATACAACATTTTAAGATTTTTCTTAATTCTCTGATGAAAAATAAGCGTTGTTCTAAAGCGGGCTTCATGGTCAAAGCTCTCCGAGGCAAAAGACAGCATTACCGGAGGCCTGAGCGAAAAATCTCACTTGTCCTCAAGAGACATTTCTACTTCAGTTACTTTTCCCTTGACCAGTTCCTCCGACAGGTACATCTGCCCGCAGACCGGGCACCTTGGCAGCTCGGTATTGAAGTTAAAGCCAAGATAGGTAAAGAAGGCTTTGCGCAGCTTGAGCTGGACATTGCATTTCAGGCAGATCAGCGCCGGCTTCTCTAACGGTGAGCTCATGTGACATGCTCCTCTATGTTCAACCTGTGACTGTAGATGCTTTCCAGCCTGAACCCATCTCCTTCCGGCCTGTAAACAACCCAATAGGTGATCACTTCGTTCTGCAGGTGCCCTATCAGATTTCCAGTAGAGGTATCCTGTATTTTGTTTCCGGTGGACTCGCAATAATGGATTGTCCTCTGGGCATCTTCGGCAACGATCAGGTTTCTGTCCATCTTCTTAAAAACCTCGGGAGATATGAAAACTTTTATCCTGGAATAATCGCTGACTGACGGCTGCATCTCCCTTCCCCCGATCTGCTTAAGAAGCTGTTTTTTGAGCTGAATCCGGTTTTCCCTGCGCTGCGTAAGGGTAGGGGGCTTTCTGGCTGCACGGGCTTTGATATTGTCGTAGAACATCAGATCAAGCATATGAACCGCCGGTTTTTGGGTGTTGGCAAAGGTGTCGCGGCAGTTCGTGCAGTAGGTGATGTAATCATAGGGCGTCCCCTTCACCCTGTTGCTGACGATCTCATCAAGGAGCGGCAGGTTTACCGCATGAATCTGGCCTCCATATCCGCAACACTGAGCGCGCTCTCCGCTGTATGCCAGTTCCTCCAGTTGATAACCGGAATTTTTTAGAATGGCTCTTACGCTGCGGCGCACATCAGGCTCGTGGCGGCTGGCGCAGGAATCAAAAACAGTCACCGTTTGGCCCTCACCGCTCTTTTTGTTCTCCGGCATACCCTTCTCCGCCACAATAGTCCACAGCGATGCAACGGTAATGTCGGGAAGATATTGCGCAAACATCTTCTTACAGGTCGGACAGGCGAGTATCACCCCCGGACTCCCCAGATCCTCCCAGTTTTTCTTTATTTGGACAATAACAGCGGAATGTTCCTCTTCCCTTCCGGCCCACTCGGCAGGGGCGCCGCAACACCCGACCATGATGGATACGCCGCCTTCAAGTCGTTTCAGCAAATAATCATAGGTATCGGTGACATACCTAGGGTCGGAGCCGCCCAACTGACAGCCGGGAAAAAATAAATATCTGCTTTTATCCTTAATCGAAGGATTTAGGGCAAGAAAAGCATCCTCCGAGTTGGAAAAGTCCATATCTCTCATCCAGAAATCGTGAAAAGCCAGAGGAAGGCTTCCTCCCCTGTGCAGTTCTCTTCGACTGGCCAGAAATATCTCTTCAAAATCAAGACTGGTTGGGCATACCTCTTTGCATAGTCCGCAGAGATTGCAGGAGTTGATCTGGCGTGAGGCTACTCTTTTTGTAATTGCTTCAACCTTATTCAAAGTGGCGTTAACATCTTCAATAATTTTTTTGGGCTTCTTTTTATAATAAGCTATCAGTTCACAAGCTTCCGCACAAGCTTTGCACTCGCAGCGCAGGCATCTTTTTGCCTCTTCGACAGCCTCCTCGGGGGTATATCCGGCCGGTCCGGCAGGCTTTACGCCGGCTTTATTTTTCACCCCGGCTATATCCGCACTGAGCCGCGATGGAACCACCTCGTGATTGCCCGCCTCACCGCCCATCCTCCCTGTCTTTAGAAAGGACTCGATTGACTGGGATACCCTAATCCCCTCTCGAATAGGAATGAGGACCGAACTTTCCTCTCTTCCTGCCGTCTTTCCGCTCATAAACACGCCGTTTTGAGCGGTAGCAAGAGATATTGGGTCAAATCCCCCCACAAGCCCGAATGTTTCGCCTCTTCTTCCTGTAGCAATATACAAAGCATCAAACGCAAGAGCATCAAGAGAGCCTACTTTTGTATTTAAATGCATTTTGATATCATCGTTACGGGTAATGCGGCCAAACTCTTCTTCAAGGACCTCCGGGGATATATGGCTGCCCGGTTCCCAAAGGCTTCCCCCCAGCCTGTCCTTTTCTTCGTACAGGTGAACATCATAGCCTTTGCGGACAAGTTTTACGGCGCAGCTTAGGCCGCCCAAACCTCCGCCGACTACGGCAATGCGTTTGTTTTTGAGCGGCATATAAAAAGAGGGAATGTCTTTGGTGGCGGTAAAATCACAGCACGCTTTTTCTAGCATTCTCACCGGGATGGATTCATCAATATTTTTTCTCAGGCAGGCGCTTTTACATGGCTCGTCGCATATTTTGCTGACAATACCCGGAAAAAGCACCTGACTGCTATAGTTTTTATAGGCCCCTGTAAAATCTCCGGCATTGAGCTTTGCCGCCATCCCTTTAACGTCGACTCCAAGCGGGCACTGATTTGTGCAAAATACAGGCTCATCCCGGGTGCAGAGGCTCCCCCAATTTTTAAAATCCTTTAATTCCATCGCTTTATCCTCACACGCTTTACCTGAAATGAACTATTTGCATAACCGTCATCCGGACTGCGGCCTTTTTTTGGCAGCAGTCCGGATGCGACATGACTCATCTATTAGGCGCCACTAGTTTCAGGGTAATAATGTCTTGAAATTAATTTTTGGGTGTAAAAGGATTGGCTTTGATATAGTCAATCTTTTCATGCAGGTCGCCACCCATATAGTACTTCCTGGGCTTGATTTCTTCACCTCTGGCTTTAGCCTCAAGCGCCGCTTTCACTTTTTCGGGCCTGGCAGGCAATTCGTAAATTCTAACACCGCAAGCGTTATTGATTGCATTGATTACCGCAACATGAGGCGACGATTGGAATAGTTCCGCACAACCGGATGAGCCGTGAGGTCCGCTGGGTCTTGGGGTTTCGATATATTCAGTCGTCAGATCGTCCGGCGTCGCATCGATAAACGTAAAGCCGCTGCCGGCAAGGTTGGTATGCTTTTTAAAATCGTCATAGTCTTCGGACAGCGCCATTCCGATACCCTGCATCATTCCGCCAAGCGCTTGACCGTCAACATTTACTACGTTTCCGATGACGCCGACGTCGGCAATGCACTTCATGCCCAGAACCCTGGTTTTACCCGTGGTGATCTCTACCTCCACCTCCGCCAGGAATGCTCCGAAAGTATATTCCGCAGTCGGGCTCCCCTGTCCGGTGTTCGGATCGAGGTCGGATGTCATACCGGTGGTGTCAAATATGCCTGTGTATTTTGTGGAAATCCCTTCGGCAACCATTTCATCGTAGGTACGATAAGTGCCGTCGGGTTTACGCATAGCGTTCATCAGCTGCTCAGCGGCATGGATGGTAGCATTTCCGATCATATAATGGGAACGGCTTCCCGCAGAGGGGCCGTGCATGGGAGCCAAAGCCGTATCATTCATGACGAGCTTAATCTGATCCGGACGCAATCCTAGCGGTCTCAGGGCTTCATAGGTATGAACAACTGCGCCGGCATCCGCGCCTTGTCCCTGATCCTGCCAGCAGCTATAATGCGTCACGGTGCCATCCGGATTTAGCCCAAGAACAATTTCCGTATGGTCGTTTGGCGCGCTGGTTACATTGTATTCGCCGCAGGCGATACCGACGCCGCGTTTCTTTTCAGGCGTAGATTCTCTCTTTGCTCTTTCCAGCGCTTCTCTATAATATGGACGCATCTTATCAAGTATTTTGGTCATCGGGTAGACGGAGAACTTGTTGCCGTTTATGCTCTCGTCGCCTTCACGGTAGACATTGATATAGCGGAACTCCAACGGATCCATTCCGATTTTCTCCGCCATCATATCTACGATCTGTTCCCCGCAGGTGTAGCACTGTGGCGAACCAAAACCTTTATAAGCTGTAGAAACCGCATTGTTGGATATAACAGTTTTGCAAAGGCCAATCGCATTGGGAATTTTATACGGAGCGCCCACGAAACGAAGCCCTTTCTGGGCGATCACGTCTGCAGATTCGGTATAGGCCCCTTCATCATAAGCAATTTCATATTCCAAGGCCGTAATCTTCCCTTTCTCGTCGCATGCCAGCCTCGCGTTTGAGAAAGAAGGAGCGCGTTTTCCTGTAATATGCTGATGTTCTTCATAACTCAAGGTAATCGTAACCGGCTTTCCGGTTGCCAGGGTAGCAACCGATACGATGCCCGGCATATAAGGGGATAGCGAATATCCGAAACTTGCGCCGGTCGGGTTTTCAATAATCCTGATTTTTTCGCCGGGATGACCAATACCGGGAGCCAATGTAAATATATTAATGTGCAGGAAAAGACTCTTGCAATGGATGGTAAGAACCCCGTCAGCATCAACATAAGCCTGGTCGGTATCCGGTTCGAGAACCAGATGCGGCTGGCGTTGGGAGTAGAAGCTGCCTTCAACGACATAAGGGGATTTTTCAATGATCTTCCTGGTATCCTGTCCCTTAATTAAAGGAGCTTCAATATAAATATTGGGGTACTCTTTGTTTACCTGCGGAGCGTCAGCAGCCATTGTTTCCAGAATATTTAAGTATCCAGGCAGCTGCTCCAGTTCAAACTTAACCTTTTTTGCTGCTGCGCGCGCTTCGGCTCTGGTCCTG
The DNA here is from genome assembly GCF_004369245.1 of Pelotomaculum sp. FP. Classification (NCBI taxonomy): domain Bacteria; kingdom Bacillati; phylum Bacillota; class Clostridia; order Eubacteriales; family Desulfotomaculaceae; genus Pelotomaculum; species Pelotomaculum sp. FP. Next base: position 7,224 of record NZ_QFGB01000001.1, read on the forward strand.
GCGGCTACTACAGCAATAACATCACCACGGTGATAGATCATATCCTCAGCCAGGATCGGGCGATCAAAACCGTCCGCTTTGGCGAGTATATGGCCACAGGGCCACATAATACGATTATTCCCTTTCACATCTTTATGGGTAATAACCTTCTCAACGCCCGGCATCTTTTCCGCTTCCGAAGTATCTATAGAAAGCAGCCTGGCATGAGAAACCCCCGGAAGGACTACAGCCAGGTGCAGGGCGTCGGGCATTTTCATGCCGATGTCGTCGCCGTAATCGCAGGTTCCGGTTACTTTAGCCAGGGCAGCCGGCCTGGGATATCCCGTACCGTATATTCTCCCGTCTGCCGGCATTTTGTAATTAAGGTCCTCCATGGTCATTTCACCGCGCATCACCTTGGCGGCCGCCATGACCGCATCGACCAGCGGCTTATAGCCGGTGCAACGGCAAGCGTTGTGGTTCTTCCGGAACCATTCGCGAACTTCCTGCCTTGTGGGATTGAGATTGGTATCAAGCAACGCTTTTGCAGAAACAATAAATCCGGGCGAGCAGAACCCGCACTGCACTCCACCATGTATGATCCATGCCAGCTGCAGAGGATGCAGATTTGCCGGGGCGCCTATCCCTTCAATGGTTGTAATCTTGCTGCCGTCTTTAATGTTTTTCATTTTTTTAACGCAGGAGCGAACAACTGCGCCATCCAGTATGACGGAACAGATGCCGCACTGTCCAACGCGGCAGCCCACCTTCGTACCGGTAAGGCCAAGACGTCTTATAACGTCGGCAAGAGTATCTGTCTCGGGATCGCAAACCAACATACGTTCGGAGCCGTTAATATACAGCATCATCTTTTTTGTTGCCATTGTTTTCCACCCTTCATGCTTATCACCATAGATAATTCTGTACTCCTTTCCACACTGGGGGGCATGCCGGTTTCCCCGCACACCTGACGTCCTGGCAGTCTTAGCATAGCATTAGCCCGCCAAGATCGGAGCTATAAAATTAGAATCAGACCCATTGCATCGCCAATGTCAAACGCCAAAATTGTAACCCGCGGCCTGTAAGAAATAGATGGGGAATGTTCCACTATCACCTCCTCGCCCGGCTCTATAAAGAGCAAGTTGCATGCCAGTAAAAGCTTTTTATTAAAAATAAATATCTTCAATCCAGGATAGAGCCTATTTTTTTGCCTAAATTAATTTTTCGAAAATTACATCCTGTTTTTTTACTTATAAAAAGGCTACTTTTTATTTTTGAGTTATCTAACCGAGGTATAAATCTTTTTTACACTGTAAGAAAAATTTATACATCTTCGAATTCGGGAAACTCTTTGTATTAATACTTTTTGCAATTATTACACAATAGAGTATACTTATATAAGGTAGAAGGAGAAACAGAAAATAAATAATAGAATTTCTTACAAGAATAGGTATAAATATAGACGTTGCCAAGGTATAATCTTTTAATTATTACAATATAAGGATGACGCAGAAACTCCTTACATGTATTTTGGGACTAATCCGTGAACTAACCTTCCAGTATATTGACATATTTTACAAGGATGTGAAAGTATGGAAGCTGAAAGTTCTATAAGTCTGCATAATTGTTTTAATGAATTAATGAAAAAGACAGATATGGTTATTGATGATCTAACATTGCCCAAGCTCTACAAAATAGAATATGAATGGGAAAAGTTTATTCATGGCAAACCAATAAATAAAGATATAGTTCCCAAGCTAATTTATAAATCCTGGCAGAGAAGTATGGAATATGGGGTTAATCCTAACCTAAACAACAGAAAAATTTTATCTCCAGAAGAGATAAAAAAACAAATATCAGATAGTAAGGGCATGATCGATAGATTTGGCAATATTGTTTTGGCCTTACAAAGAATGGCCAGAAAAAAAGGTTTGAATATACAACTTTTCGATAACCAAGCCAGGAATGTCCAAGTGCTTGCTTCAAGTTATTTGCATCAAGGGTTAGAACTTCGGGATATGTTTCCCGTTCCAGCCAGCTCATCTGAAATGGATATTGGAACTACTGCAATTAGTATAGCTTTACGCGAAAATAAATCTGTGCAGGTGCTAGGACCTGAACATTTCAATAAATATCTTCATGATACTTATTGTTCGGCAGCTCCCGTCCATAACAGCAGTGGAAAGGTAATCGGCGCTTTAAATATTGCCAGTTACAGTTATAAACAAAACAAAATAGATACTTTAGTCTTGGTAACATTTTTAGCAAGAATACTTGACAATGTATCTTTTACCATGGATACCCTGGATAAATTGGGTATCTATGACTTAGCTATAAGTAAAACCTTTGAGTATTTACCTCAAGGTGCTGTTTATATTAATGATAAAAACTCAATTAACCGTTATAATGATAAAATAATTGATATGTTGAACATTAATGAACAAGATATCGTACCGGAACTTTTAAAATATGTTTCCACGCTGCTACAATATGACAATAATGATTGTGTAGAAAAAAAAGAAATTATTTTAGATATTAAAGGCAAAAGAAAATCATTTTTGATGTCTACTAGAAAAATATTTAATAAAAAGTATGAAGATAAAGTAATATTACTGGAAAATATAGATCAAAATTTACCAGGCAATAGGGCTAGTTATACATTTGATGATATTGTTGGCAGCAATGAAAAATTCAACGAAATGAAAATGATAGCGCAAAAAGTTGCTAAATCCCATGGTTCAGTTTTAATATTTGGGGAGAGTGGAACGGGTAAAGAATTATTTGCTCAGGCTATTCATAATGCTAGTCCAAGAAAGGGTAAACCCTTTGTTGCAATAAATTGTGGAGCTATACCTCACGATTTAGCCGAGAGTGAATTGTTTGGTTATGAACCGGGCGCATTCACAGGAGCTTCAGCAAATGGGAAACCGGGTAAAATAGAAATAGCTTTCGGAGGCACCCTGTTTCTGGATGAAATTGAAAGTATGCCTTTAAATACCCAAATAAAATTATTACGGGCTCTTTCAACAAGTAAAATCTGTAGGGTTGGTGGAATAAAAGATATACCCATCGATATTAGGGTTATCTCAGCAACAAAAAATGATTTGCTAACAGAGGCTGATAAAGGAAATTTTCGTGAGGATTTGTATTATAGAATTGGTACAATCACACTAAATCTACCAGCTTTGCGCGAAAGAAAAGATGATATACCTGAATTAGCAAAATACTTTATTGATCTCTATTCTAAAGAATATGGCTTAAAAAACCTTCAAGTGGATGATGACTTCTTTACAGCATTATCATGCTATTACTGGCGAGGTAATATACGTGAACTAAGAAATGTAATTGAAAGATCAATTATTTTGTTGGATGATGGAAAGAAATTGTCTCTAAACCAGTTGCCGGAAAAAATAGTTAAAGCTTATAGCTATAAAGATTTACAGGACAAATTAAGATCGATTCAAGATAAGAAAAGCAACAACTTAATGAAGCTAGGTGAGGAAATAATCATTGAAATAGTATTAAACGAGGAAAATGGTAATCTCAGCAGAGCTGCCAATCGCTTAGGTATTAGTAGACCAACTTTGTGTAATAAAATTAATAGCAATGAAAAACTCAAAAACACGGTTTTAAAATTTAGATTAGAATAAGAATAGAAAAATATCTAAAGGCATTCTCTCTGGTTAATCATCCAGGTCTCTGTTGCACTATGCAAGGGGGACATACAAATTAACGGATGTTTTCTGCATTAGGTACTTGTTACCAATTTTAAATCTTTTTTCTTTTATAAGTATTATTTGTAACAGTTATGCACTTACTATTCTGACGGAAGAAGGTAAGTGTTTTTTCTTTTAACAAATTGAATAAAAAAAAGCTTATAAATATCACACATAATTTTATAGGAAGATATCAAATTAATTTTATACCCTCGAAATTGCAAAGATTTTTTATACTTGCAATTGTCGATATGAGCTAAAAATCATAATCTTGTATGGTAATAATAGTAAAATCTGATTGTATCATCCTTTATTCATTGACCATATCATCCTTTTTATGGTAATAAACTGACTTTTATTTTATTTTTCCGATAAATTTAATTTCATCTATCATCAATTCTTTCATCAGCTGATTTCAGAAAATCATATTTTTCCTCGGGAGATGTCAGCCAAGGTAGTAAAAATTAATGATGCATTAAAATTAGTAAAGAAGTTTACACATAAGATTGGCAAGACAAAAAGAAACCGTTCATTTTTAAAAAGTCGAGCTTCCCTTTGTTAAAATTTTGAAAACTTGTTATTATATTAGGCTATTGAATATGGAATTACTGTTGGCATGTATCTTGCTTTTATATGCTGGTGGAGGTGACAAGGAAAGGTTATCCAGTAAAAAAATATTGCCAAAAAATAATGAATGGGGGCTATGTTTATGTTAATGCAACAACGTATGTTTAATCTTCCACCGGTTATCCATTTTGGTCCGGGAGTCTCAAAAAACGTTGGGAAAATCGCACTCGAATACGGAGCAAAGAAAGTTTTCTTTATTTACGACAAGGCGCTCGGGGAAATGCCCAAGGGTATCGCTAAAATTCTAAAAGATGATGGCCTTGAGGTTTTAGAATTTAACGAAATTGTCCCGAATCCTCCGGAAGAAATGATGGAAGCGGCAGCTAAAATTGGCCGGGACGCTAATGTTGATCTAGTTCTTGCTGTTGGCGGGGGCAGTACAATTGACACGGCAAAAGGGGTCAAGGTTTTATTGACAAACCCGGCGCCACTCTATCAGTACTTCGGCATGGGTACCGTCAAGAACCCCACGCCGCCATTAATTGCTATTCCGACTACATCGGGGACCGGCAGCGAAGTAACAAGCATGACCATTATCACTTCACCAAAGAATTCAAGAAAATATGCAGTTGGCGGGCGACATGTTCCTTGCGAAGCTGCTATTGCTGATCCGGAGCTGCTCATACCTTTGCCCGCTCCCGTGACTGCTTCAACTGGTATGGATGCCTTAACACATGCTATTGAGGCCTATACCTGTAAATTAGCCACTCCTATTTCAGATATTTTTGCTATAAAGGCAATCGAGCTGATTTCTAACAGCCTTGTGAAAGCAACTTATGACGGTGAAAACCTCGAAGCAAGATCCGATATGTTAATGGGAAGTCTAATGGCTGGTGTAGCGTTTGATAACGCAATGGTGGCATTAACACACTCAATTGCCCATCCTTTAAGCGCCCGTTGCGGGTTGGGTCATGGTGCGGCCAACGCTGCTGTTCTGCCTTATGTCATGGAGTACAATGCCCCGGTGTGTCCTGAAAGAACTATTGATGTCGGTGTTGCTATGGGACTTAATTTACAAAGTTTGTCCAGAGAGGAAGCCTGTAAAAAGGTTGTAGATGCAATTTTCGATCTAAATAAGACACTCAAGATCCCCACTTTGAAGGAAGCAGGGGTGCAGAAATCAGTATTCAAGGATATTGTTAACGATGCTATGACCTATGAACCCCCAACACAATTTAATCCAAGAAAAGTAACTGCAGCAGATGTTCTCGCAATACTTGAAAAAGCTTATTAAGCCTGGGACTCCCAGGACGGTATTTTAGCGGTAATCCGGGTGGACTGCACAAGAATTTTCTTATTCAAGTTAATAGCAGCAATGAGTACCGTGTGGTGCAGGTTGTGGACATTCTGATAGCTAGATTGGTATGCTCTCATCCTGCACCTCTACTCGGTTGTACCCTTTTATACTGCGATAGGCAAACTGGATAGCGTTGTTCTTTTTTAGTGGAGCACCAAAGTTCAATGTTTTAAGAAGGAAGTGCGGTTGTGAAGGTGTTGATAGTACAATTGTTTGAATATTCAAATTCTTTATCCTTGCAACCAATGCCTCGATCAACAAAATTTACCTTTTAATTATTTCGATTAGGAGTGTAATGCTATGTCAAAATTTTTACGGGTAAAGACAGATACAAAATCAATTTTAACCGAAGATGTTAATGAAGAATATGCAATGTATGGCGGTCGTGGCTTAATCGCTAAAATATTAAATGATGAGGTCAATCCAAAATGCAATGCATTAGGGCCCGAAAATGAATTTATTGTATGTGGCGGCCTGTTAAATGGAACAACGTTTCCCTGCAGCGGCAGGTTGTCGGTGGGCGGGAAAAGCCCGTTAACCGGCGGAATCAAAGAAGCTAACTCCGGGGGTACAGCCGGCCTGATGCTGGCTAGATTGGGCATTAAGGCGATTATTATAGAGAATCAACCTCTAAACAATGAGTGGTTCATTTTGAAGATCGATAAAGATAAGGCAGAGCTTTTACCGGCGGATCAATATGTCGGGATGAACACCTACGCTTTGAGCGCACAATTGCGCAATGATTTCGGTGAGAAAATTGGGATGATTTTGATCGGTACGGCGGGCGAAAGAGGGTACCGGATGGCTTCTGTACAGGTTACCGATATGGAAGGCCGTCCCTGCCGGTCAGCAGCACGTGGGGGCCTTGGAGCAGTTATGGGCTCAAAGGGAATCAAAGCTATAGTGCTCGATGCAGGGGGCCCTGCTCAGGTAGAATACGCCGATAAGAAAAAATTTGCAGCCGCTACCCGGACTTATGCTAAAGCCGTTAAAGCGGATCCTGTAGGAGGACAACTGTTTCCTGCAATAGGCACGGCAGGGCTGGTGAATATGCTTAACGGCCTGGGTGCGATGCCGACGCTTAATTTCAGCGACGGAAGGTGGGATAAGGCGGAAAATATCTGCGGGGAAAAACTGGCAGAGATCCAAAAAAGCCGAGGGGGAAAAAATGGCCACAAATGCATGCCCGGCTGCATAATCTCATGCTCAAACTTGATTAACGATGAAAACGGCGACTACGTGACAGGCAGCCTTGAATACGAAACAATCGCCCTGAACGGCCCCAATTTAGGAATTGATTCCCTGGATGCAATTGCTGTGATTGACAGGCTTTGTGACGACTTGGGCGTAGATACCATAGAAACAGGTGGTATGCTTGGTGTTTGTATGGAGGCTGGGAAAATACAGTTTGGTGACAGTAAGGGAGCCATTAAATTAATGCAAGAAATGATGGATGATACGGAATTTGGAAAAATCCTCGGCAATGGTGCGGAATACGCCGGCAATTACCTTGGGGTTAAACGGATTCCGGTAGCCAAAAGTCAAACAATGGCGGGTTATGATCCAAGAGGGCTAAAGGGAATAGGCGTTACCTATGCCACCTCGCCCATGGGCGCTGATCACACAGCAGGCAACCCGATCGGAAATCCCACGGTTGATCCATACAAAAAAGAGGGGCAGGTTGAAGTATCTGCCTTTTTGCAACCGTTTATGGCTACCTGTGACAGCCTGGGTCTGTGTATGCATATATATATGGCTTCACAAGATCCTGCGAATTTAGCCTTACTTCTTGAATTAATGGGCGGAAGATTTGGTGGCGAATGGGATGCCGATAAGCTATATAAGATTGGTGAACAAACGTTGGCGCTGGAGAAAGCATTTAATAAAGGCGCCGGCTTCACGGCTAAGGATGACAAATTACCGGATTTCATGTATAAAGAAGTTTTACCGTCAACTGGTTGTAAATTTGATATTACCCAGGAAGAGATGGCAAAGGCTGTATGATTTTATCATCGACTCATTTGCCCGGTATGCTACGGCTTACCTTCAGTAGCTGAAAAACTTCGCTCGGGATTCGCCATTTACATTGCATCGTATTACTCCCAATGCAATGTAAATGGCTGGCAACCCATAATAGCTTCGACTAGAACAACAGGCAGGCGTTTGCTCCGGACACTCATGGCTTCACAAATGCTGGACTGGTATTTATGGCTGGTACTCCAAGTAAGGTTGCAAAATAGAAAGGAGCAGGATCATGGAAAACGAAAAAGGTAAAATCAAATTAGCCATATTAAGTTTTTCCATTTTGTTGATGGGCATCATCGGGATTGCCGGCGGACTTAGTGTTATTGGTAAGCATTTTAGCAATTTGCCTCAGACATCTATCCAGTTGCTCATATCACTCCCCTGTATTCTAATTATTGTTTTTAGCTTTTTAGTTGGCAAGGTTCAAGAATATGTGTCGAAAAAGAAACTTGTTGTTTTTGGTATCCTTTGCTTCATCATAGGCGGTACTGTTCCAGCATTCATATCATCATTTTCAGTAATACTGGTACTTAGAGCAATCCTCGGAGTCGGCATCGGAATTATGCAGCCATTATCCTCTGCTCTTGTAGTTGAATACTTCGAGGGCGATGAATGTTCAAAGGTTATGGGGCAGCAAGTTGCGGCCCAAATGCTGGGATGCGCTGTAATGGTCCTTTTGGGTGGCTATCTTGCTGTAGTAGGTTGGCAAGCTATCTTTTATTTGCACCTTCTCGCTGTAATCTCATTCATTATCGTGCTGGTATGTTTACCGGATACTAAGCCAATCCGAAATACAGCAGCGGAGGGTGCGCCAGCCGGGAAGGTTAAGCTTACCGGCGCCGCATACGGCTGGGTAATCACTATGTTCTTATTTTTTATATCCGGTCAAATATTTTCCGTGTTTATTTCCTTCTTTGTAGCAAGTCAAGGGCTGGGAACTCCCGCACAGGCCGGCCAGACGCTCATGTTTTTTGCTTTAGGCGGATTTTTAATGGGTCTGGTTTTCGGAAAGTTAACGACATCAGCGAAGAATCTCACACTTTCAATTGGTCTTATCCTGCTCGGCATATCTTACCTGATGATGGCTTATGCGCCAAACATTGCTGTGGTATATGCCGGAAGCCTGGTGTGTGGCCTTGCCTTCTCCATCGTTATGCCCTGCATTATAGTTGGGGCATCGCAATCTGTTGATGCATTTTCCGCGCCAATGGCTATTTCAGTTGTTCTATGCAGCCAGAACCTTGCACAGTTCGTGAGTCCTTATATCGCAACTCCTATTGCAATAGCGATGGGTGGGGACGTCAACAGATCAGCTTATATATTTGCTGCGGCATTGGGCCTTGCCATGGGCGTTGCGGCAGTATTCTGGGGTATCGCCAAAGATAGAAAGCAGCAGCATTTAGCTGCTTAGCCTGCATTTAAAACTACTGTAGGGATTATTGCAGCGTTGACGCATTGAGCATACCAACCCATAAAAGCCTTCGAAGGAAGCACAACAAGTGCTTCCTTCGAACAATGTACTACCTCTGAACAATCCATGACAGTTTGAAATTGATATTAAGGCCATAATTTATGGTTCCCGGGAGGTAAGTCATATGTCCCAGAATAATTTCATTACTGTAACCCTTAGATCACACGTGGCTCCATCAGCTAATATTAAGGATTTCGAACTTGGAAAACCATTTCAAATCAGGGTGGAATATAATACAACTTTAGAAGATTTTTTACAACAATTATTTTTTGAAAATAGAAATGCTATTGGGTTTATTGCAATTAATGGGAAACTTGCTAAAGAAAACAGTACTTTATCAGATGGAGATATTGTATATGCATATAGTTTAATTGGGGGAGGTTAAGTAACATCAAACAAGAACAATCCTAAATTTAATATGGTTATGGCATTTCCATTTTCAATGAGCATTGTTGGGTTACATTCTATTGTCCTTTTTTTGGTTTAGTCATGAAATGCGGGGGGCCGCCTATTATACAGGCCCCGGCTTTTTCCGGGGCCTTCGGCATTTCATCTTTGAATGATTAAATCATTATCTGTTCTCCTATTTGTCAAGAAAAAGCTTTTTAAGACTTTCAGCCGGCGATATTGCGCAATAAATTAGCCATCTCTATCGCGGTTACCGCAGCGTCCCAGCCCTTGTTGCCGGCCTTGGTGCCGGCGCGCTCGATGGCCTGTTCAATGGTGTCTGCTGTAATCACCCCGAAAATGGTAGGGATCCCGCTGTCCAGACCGACCTTGGCCACTCCCTTGGTCACCTCGCTGGAGACGTAGTCAAAATGTGGGGTTGCCCCGCGAATTACCGCGCCCAGGCAGATCACCGCGTCATATCTCTTGCTTGAAGCCATTTTACTTGCTACTAATGGTATTTCAAAAGCTCCGGGCACCCAGGCCACCTCTGTATCCTCGTCAGCCACGCCGTGCCGTTTGAGAGCGTCAAGCGCACCGCTCAAAAGCTTGTTGGTGATAAATTCGTTAAAGCGGCCGGCAATCAGCCCAAACTTCAAACCCTGGCCTAAAAGGTGTCCCTCGTATACTTTTGGCATCAATAATCCCCCTCGTATCATATCATATAATTAGCGGCAGGTTTTAACGTATTTCGCTGATGTGTAAAAGGTGCCCCATTTTCTTTTGCTTGGTGCTGAGGTAAAAACTGTTGGACCTGCCCGGTTTAATTTCAATCGGTACCCGCTCTACAACTTCCAGGCCATGACCTTCCAGCCCGGCGATCTTGCGCGGGTTGTTGGTTATCAGCCTGATTTTTTTCAGTCCCAGATCGGCCAGGATTTGGGCGCCCAAACCGTAGTCCCTGAGGTCTGCCGGGAAGCCCAGGGCCAGGTTCGCTTCTACCGTATCCTTGCCTTTGTCCTGCAGGTTGTAGGCCCTGATTTTGTTAAGCAGTCCAATGCCCCGGCCTTCCTGCCTCATGTAAAGAAGTACGCCTGTGCCCTCCCCGGCGATCATCTCCATAGCGTGCCTCAGCTGGTCACCACAGTCACAACGGAGCGAGCCGAAAACGTCACCGGTCAAACATTCAGAGTGAACCCGTACTAACGGCGCTTCAACATTTTGAAGATTGCCAATGACCAGGGCAAGATGCCCCTTTTCGTCCAAAAGGCTCTCGTAGGCGACTGCTGTAAATTCCCCGTATTTGGTCGGCAGCTTGGCCGTATCTACCTTGCGGATGAGTCGCTCGTTACGGCGCCTGTATTCAATTAAGTCAGCGACGGTGATGATTTTCAAGTCGTGCATGAGAGCGAACTCTACCAGTTCCGGTGTCCTGGCCATGGTACCGTCTTCATTCATGATCTCGCAGATTACCCCGGCAGGATAAAGGCCGGCCATTTTGGCCAGGTCCACGATTGTCTCGGTATGTCCGGCCCGCCTTAGAACCCCTCCGTCTTTGGCGCGTAAAGGAAAAATATGGCCGGGCCGTCGCAGGTCGGTGGGCTTGGTGTCGGGGTCAAGCACGGCCCTGACCGTCATGGCCCTTTCATGGGCCGAAATACCGGTGGTAGTGTCCTTGGCGTCAATGGAGACGGTAAAAGCTGTTTCGTGGTTGTCGGTGTTGCGGGTGACCATGGCCGGCACTTCCAGTTCATCCAGGCGCTTGCCGTCAATGGGCAGGCAGACCAGGCCGCGGGCATTTGTCACCATGAAATTTATTGCCTCCGGTGTCACCTTTTCGGCGGCCATCATCAGGTCGCCTTCGTTCTCCCTGTCCTCATCGTCAACGGCGATAATCATTTTGCCCTGTCTGATATCTTCGATTGCCTCTGGTATGCTGCTGAATTTCATAACGTGCGCCTCCTTCGTTTATAAAAAGCCATGTTCGGTAAGAAAACCCATAGTAAGCCTGGACTCCCTCCCGGCTTCCTCTTTGGGGGAGACCAGTTTTTCAACGTATTTTCCAATGATATCGGCTTCCAGATTGACCGTGTCACCCACCCGTTTAAGGCCCAGTACGGTAGCATGAGCGGTGTGAGGGATCAGGGACACCCGAAAATGTTCAGTTTCCAAATCAACCACGGTAAGGCTGGTCCCGTCAATGGCCACCGAGCCCTTTTTGATCATGTAGGGCATAATCTCTTTGGGCGCCCTGACCGTTACCAGAGTGGCGATGTCGTGTCTTTCCTGCCTGGTTATGGTCCCCACCCCGTCGATATGGCCGCTGACCAGGTGGCCGCCAAGCCTGTCCCCCAGGCGCAAAGCCCGTTCCAGGTTGACCTTGTATCCGCTGTGCAAGAGGCCGAGGTTGGTTTTGTCCAGGGTCTCCGCCATGACGTCGGCGGTAAACCGGCCGGTTTCAAAACGAACAGCCGTCAGGCATACTCCGTTAACAGCGATGCTGTCGCCGACCTGACTGCCCTGCAAAACTTTTTCTGCCTCTATGACCAGCTGGGCAGAATCAGAACCGCGTCTGATGCTGCGCAGGACCCCGATTTCCTCAATGATCCCGGTAAACAAATCTATCCACCTCGATATTTAAAATACCCCTCCAGGCAAAAATCCTTACCCAGCCGCCTCATCTTAACCCGTTCCAATTCCGGAGCCTCTGCCGGGTCGTCAACGCCCAACCCGCCAACCGGGCCGGGCGCCTCGCTCCCGCCGATAATTTTCGGGGCGATGAACCAGGCCGCTTTGTCGAGAATCCCGGCCTCGAGGGCGGAGCCGTGCACACCGGCTCCTCCTTCGATCAGGACCGAGGTAATCTCCCTTGCGCCCAAGAGCTTCATTAACGCAGGCAGATCAACACGGGGTCCCTCACTAACCACCAGCACTTCCGCCCCTGCTCCCCGTAATGCCGCAATACGCTCAAAAGGAGCTTCTTTGGTCACGGCAATAATTGTGGGGGCCTCTGAACTCTGGTTTAAAACCTTCGCCCCCGGAGGAGTACGGCCCCTGCTGTCAAGCACAACCCGCACTGGGTCACGGCCTCTACCACCCGGCAAGCGGGTCGTCAGAGCAGGGTCGTCGGCCAAAATCGTGCCGATGCCGACCAGGATAGCGTCGTACCTGTCTCTCAGCAGATGGCCGTAAGCCCTCGCTTCGGGGCCGGTAATCCACCTGGACTTGCCTGAACGGGTGGCAATCTTGCCGTCAAGGCTGACAGCAGCCTTGGCCACTACAAAAGGCAGCCGTGTGGCTATGTATTTGAGAAAGACCTCATTTAACCGGCGGGCCTCTTCTTCCATTACTCCAAGTGTCACGCTGATCCCGGCTTCTTCAAGCCTTTTCAAACCTTTCCCGGCTACAAGAGGGTTGGGATCGGCCATGGCGACAACCGCCCTGGCAATACCGGCCTGGATTACCGCCTCGGAACAGGGACCGGTGCGTCCGTAATGACAGCAGGGTTCCAGGGTCACATAGATGGTAGCTCCCCTGGCCTCTGACCCGGCCTCTCTTAGAGCATGGATTTCCGCGTGAGGCGTACCGGCCTTCTGGTGGAAACCGCGTCCCACAATATTGCCGTCTTTAACGACCACAGCTCCCACCATGGGATTGGGACTGGTCCGGCCCCGCGCCCTGGCCGCTAACTTGAGGGCTAATTTCATATAGCTTTTGTCCATATTAATATAGAGCCTCACTGTTATGATAAAGGGTCATAAAAAAGCCCTGAGCTCGTCGCCTCAGGGCTTTTTGGACAATAAAGGAAAACAGACCCGGAAAAAGTCTTTTCTCGCGGCCGGCTTCCACCTTCTCCCATCCAGACTTTACTGTCGGCCCCGGCATCTCACCGGATCAGCCCCATGCAAGGGCTCGCGGGCTCGGCTTGGCAGCCATACCGCCGGTAGGGAATTACACCCGTCCCTGAAGGTCCACCGTATTTACTTATAGTGTTATTATATGAGACATTCTGTCGAATGTCAACAGTAAGCAATTCGATCAGGCCTATAGTCTGATTGTATCATATTTTGTGTTTTGCCGAAAGGATGCTGGAGATATATTCCAAAAGCTCTGTGGTAAGATGCTCAATTTTAGCGTTTAATTGGTTGCGCTCCAAGACCATCCTGGCGAGACGCTCCTGCATTTCCTTGACCACCTTATATTGGCCGGATTCAGCCAGGTAATCCCGCGCCGCTTCTACAGAATTGACATGCACACCTGCCCCCGGCAGTACCCTCACTACGTCCGCCTCCTGCAGCAGGGTCAGAGCCCGGCGCACGGTTTCCGGTGAGACATTATAAAGGCCGGACAGAGTGGATCGTCCTGAGATTTTCTGACCCTCTTTGTAGTCACCCTTAAGCACTCTCTCCGCAATATCCATGGCTATGGTGATATAGCGGGCGGTATGCAGGGGTGATGTTGTGTTCCCGTTTTCCATTACTCACCTTTCCTTTTACTTTAAAAATCCGTATTAAATTATACAGCCAATTCAGGCAAAAAAATAGCTATATTTTTACTTTGGTGTTAAAAAGCTGCCAGCCGGATAAAGAATAAATTCCAGCAGCTTGAACCAAACCATTGCGCCCGTTGTCTAACAGATAAAACCATTTAAAGTGAGGTTCTTTTCATGAAAAAACTGTTACCTGTCGGAGTCCTGGTCCTGGCCCTCACTGCGGCAATCATATTAAACCAGCAGCGGGGCGCAAGCGCGGCGCCGGACCATAACGCCAGCTTTGTGGTTAATCAGGCGACATTCATAGCAGACGGGCAGGCCAGAGCAATGGACGTAGTTCCCTTTGTTGAGGGCAACCACACTTACGTCCCGGCGCGCTACCTGGCCTACGCCCTGGGTATCCCGGAGAACGGTGTCATTTGGGACGCTCTTAACCAATCGGCAACCCTCACTTCCACAGATGGGAAAACAATCATCATTACCGTTGGACGGGCGGCCCTGACCGTGGACGGCAGTGAACAGGCTATAGATGCGCCTCCCCTCCTCAAGGAAGGGCGGATGTTTCTGCCAGTCAGATGGTTGGCGCAAGCCCTGGGGTATGAGGTGGGTTGGGATGAGGCCACCTCGACCGTTCTGGTGGGTCCGCCCGGCAGTATAGCGCATAAACCGGCTAATGAAGCCGCGCCTCTACCCTCCGTAGGCTCCTACGAAAACTTAAAAGACCTGCTGGCAAATGCACAGTCACGCAGCGGAGGCTTTTACAACGAAGTTCTTATTGATCAGGCCCTCACGTTAAGGGCGCCGCAGTCTGCCAACCAAAAAGCTGAATCTTCGGCAACCGGGGCCGCCGCCCCGCAGTCTGACGCCGGTTATTCTAAAACCAATATTCAGGTTGAGGGTGTGGACGAAGCGGATATCGTCAAAACCGACGGAGTCTACATCTACCAGGTTAACCGGGAGCGGGTAGTGGTCACCAGGGCGCAGCCCGCCGCAGATATGGCAGTGGTCAGTACCCTCGATTTTACCGGCAAGGACTTTTCACCTCTGGAGATGTATGTGGATGAAAAATACCTGGTGGTGATCGGGACCACCCACAGCCAGGTGTACGAGCCCATGTATAAGGATGAAAGCCAGAAAAAAATCGGGATTATGCCCCCTTACTACCGGAATACGGTCAAGGCTATCATTTACAACATCGAGGATAAGTCCGGTATTAAACAACTGCGCGAACTGGAGCTGAACGGCAGCTACATATCCTCGCGCAAGATCGGGTCATCCTTTTACCTGGTCGCCAACCAGCACCTCTATTATTCCCCGGGGAGTGAAATTGAAAACCCCGGGCCTTTATACCGCGACACAGCGGTAAAGGACAGCTTCATCGAAATCGACTATCCCAACATAAAATGCTTTCCTGATTTCATCCAGCCAGGTTACCTGCTCGTGGCCGGGATCAATTTGGACCAACCGGATCAGGAAGCCAGTGTCTCCAGTTACCTGGGTTCCGGCGATAATATCTACGCCTCCACCGCAAACCTCTACGTCGCGGTGACCGGATACCGGCAATTTAAAGAAGCAGACCAGGAACTGCTGCCGGCGCCCTATAGCAGCAATGTCACCAGAATTTACAGGTTTACTCTCAGTGAAGGCCGGGTGAGCTACGCGGCTAAAGGAGAGGCGCCGGGCCATATCCTGAACCAGTTTTCCATGGACGAGCACCTCGGCAATTTCAGGATCGCCACTACCCAGGGTGATATTTGGCGGACCGACCAATATACCTCCCGTAACAATGTCTTCATCATGGATGAAAACCTTAACATTACCGGCAGGCTGGAAAACATCGCGCCCGGTGAAAAGATTTATTCCGCAAGGTTTATCGGTGATCGCGGGTACCTGGTAACTTTCAAAACCGTAGACCCGTTCTTTGTGCTGGATTTAAAAGATCCGGGCAACCCCGCCATCCTCGGCGCCCTGAAGATACCGGGCTATAGTGACTACCTCCACCCGTACGACGAAAACCACGTCATCGGATTCGGCAAGGATACGGTCGAGCTAAGCGGCGGCAACGCTTTCAGCGCAGACGAGAGCATGGCGTTCTACACAGGCATGAAAATGGCGCTTTTTGATGTGACCGATGTCAATAACCCGGTTGAGATGTTCAGGGAAACAATCGGAGACAGGGGCACGGACTCCGAGCTCCTGCACAACCATAAAGCGCTGTTGTTTGACAAAGGCAAAAACCTGCTGGCTTTCCCGGTCAGGGTGATGGTTGTGGACGATAGCCAGGCGGCGCCTGACGGCGCAATACCCCAGTACGGGACCTTCGCCTTCCAGGGGGCGTATGTTTACAACCTGGATTTGACCCACGGCTTTTCCATGAAAGGGAAGATTACCCACCTTTCTGCGGAAGACTACCTTAAATCAGGCAATTACTGGTATGACAGCGACAAGAACGTTGCACGCATCCTCTATATCAATGACGACCTTTACACGTTATCCAACAGTTATATCGCGGCGAACCGGCTGGATGACCTTCAGGAGATAAAACGGCTTGAGATTAAATAACAGCATAGCTTTCGTTTATAGAGAACAAGCGCCGGGGTTAATCACCCCCGGCGCTTGCAACTTAAAATTTGCCGCCTGACAAATAACTCTGGGCGCCCATGCGTATCATTTTTGACAGCCTCTTGGTTTCCTGGCAGACCACCCAGAACAGACAGTTTTCCTCGGATGCGGTAAAATGGTCACCGGTCTGCTCAAAGTTTACGGCGTAGCAACCCCCGCTGCATTTCCTTGTACACTGCTTACAGTGCCTCGGCTGCCTGGTGATTGGATTGCGAAAAGGTTCCAGCATATTAACATCAACACCGGTATTGACATTGCCGGCTATATATTTACCTTCCGCACTGGTCAATCCCAGCAGTTTTGAACAGGGACTTACATCCCCATTGGGCGCCACGGCCAATGAGGTACTGCCGGCACGGCAGCCCCACCCTGTGTACTCATTCTCATCCTTTTCAAATTCCTCTATAAATATGGGGATTCCCCTGTGTTTTAACTCATGGTAGTCCCTAAGTATATCTACGAGGTTAAGCCCGTACTGCCTGATCTGCTCTTTACTCCAGCACATTGCGCCCTGAGCCGGAGCAATAATAAACTGGTTGACACCCAAACCCACCAACTGCTTGAAGTCGTCTCTCATATCGCTTATGGCCTCGGTGCTGACAGTCATCCTCACACCCAGCCAGGGCTGGTACATTTTTATGAGCGGTATCATTTCAGCGATTTTATGCCATGTACCCTTGCCGCTCTTCGTCCTGCGGTAGCGGTCGTGGGTTTTTTCCCCACCGTCCATGCTTAAAAGCATGTTGATTTTATTTATGGCAAAATATTTTAGGATTTCTTCGTTGATCAGCGTCCCGTTGGTGGTAACGGACCAGGTGACAGTAAGGCTGCGCTTTCCCGCAGCCGCCTGGGCATAGGGTACAATTTGTTTAATTAAATCAAACTCCAGGAGGGGCTCGCCGCCGATTAATGTTATGTTTACCGCCGGAAATGCCGCCCGCTCCAGCAGGAGGTCAATTGCATTTTTAGCTGTAGTCAGGGTCATTCTTTCCAGGGGGTCTTTTTCATGAATAAAGCAATAGGCGCAGGTTAAGTTGCAATTAAAGGTCAAATTCAACTCAATAGCAGCCAGGCCAAGTTTTCTCTTGGCCAGTTCTTTCTCCACAATATTGACGAGTTTTCCGGCATCCTCCGGTCCTATGAAAAATTTTGCCTGCAAAACCCCGGTTAAATCCAGGGGAGAGTAAACCGGATTTGTTCCGGTGTACTCTCCGATAAAGTCAACGATATGGTTTAACCAACCGCCCCGGCTGTTTTTACTCATAACTATTCCTTGTGATCTTTATTTTGCTTATGCACAGCAAAGTCAGCAGGCGGCAGGGGCGGTTCCTGAGACTTTGTTCCTGTCATTGGCGCCACACCTATAAACTGCTGGCCCGGGCAAACAAATCCGCCTGGAACGCCGCATTGCGAACCGCCGAAGACAAAGGGACTGCACGGCTGTCCAAATACGAAAGGACTGCACGGCTGTCCGAACTGGAAGGGACCGCAGGGTAGTCCGAATTGGAAGGGACCACACGGCTGCCCGAATTGGAAGGGGCCGCAGGGCTGCCCGAACTGGAAGGGGCCACAGAAGAAGATGGGACATGCTCCGCCACCGGATGGGAAACTAGGCACATAGCTGCCCGGGCAGGCAAACGAGAAAGTACAGGTATCCGGGGGCCTGCAGATATAGCTCCTGGCGCAGGAGAAACCGGGGAAGCCGGTGCAGGCGATCTCAGCTTTAGGCGTTTCACCGGCATACGTTTGCCCGCTTCCCTGCGGCCCTGCAAAGCCGTAAAATTGTGTGCCCGCACAACCATAGGTAATGGGGCACTGGGAACCTCCCTGGGAAGGCGCGTAGCTGCCGCCCGGGCAGGCAAAGGCGCCTGTGCAGTAGTCCGGCGGCCTGCAGATGTACGATTGCCGGCAGTTGAATTGGAAGCCGGAACAGGCGATTTGAACCTGAAATTTATCCTTTAGCTGTTGGGCTAACTGATCCATATCCTCCCCGGTTAAAGATCGCTTCAAAGTGTCCCAGATAATTTGAACAGCGCTGACAGGGATGATCCCGACTCCCTCTTCTGTTTCCATACGTAATAAAGTTTCATCTACTGCTACAATGGTCCCGGCTATTATTCTTCCGTTAACCAGTTCAAGAACAATTTTTTTCCCTTGACTGGCTTTCAATTGTTCCAACAAGTTGAGCCACTCCTTTAAATAAATTCATCCTGCTGCCAGAATATGTTTGCAGCTATGATTTGGTGTAGGATAGTCGCCATGCCGGCAGCGGCGCCACGTATCATGAAAACACCTGCGATTTTAATCGCACACGGCGCGCCAGCGCCAAACTCGTGTGGCTAATGTCATATTTGCGCAAATGAATTCGCACCCACATTTTTGGGATATCGCTCCATATGCTTAACACATTTTCAGAGTTGGATGGATTACTATTGCATTGTTTTAAGTGCAAAAAAATACACCCGGTGGGTGTGTAATCAAATACTATGGTTGTGTAATCAAATACTATGGTAAGGCTGTTCCTCATATTTGGACCGATCCTCACTGGTCTCAACAGCTTTACTGTGAAAACCGGCCCTTTCATAGTAGGCGGCCAGCGCAGGGACCTGGACCACTGCCATTTCCGGATAACGGAGCGCCGTAAGTTTGCCGCCCAATACGCAACCCTGGTCAATGTCTATGGTATTGTTCACAAACAACGCCTCAGGCACGGGGGTATGCCCGTAGACAACCAGAGCATCCCCCGAGTAGTCCCCGGCCCAGTCTCGCCTGACCGGAAGGCCTTCGTCCGTGACCTCCCCTGTGGTATCTCCGAAGAAACAGAAGTTTTTCACCCGTTCCGTTACCTTCCCAATCATTTCTTCTGTGATACCCCCGTGCGACACCACGAGTTTACCATTATCAAGAACCAGGTACGGAGGAGCCTGGCGGTATAGGGAGAGGAAGTTTTCCTTCAAATGCCGCCTTTCATCCTCCGGCAGTTCTTTT
Source organism: Pelotomaculum sp. FP (assembly GCF_004369245.1). Lineage (NCBI taxonomy): Bacteria > Bacillati > Bacillota > Clostridia > Eubacteriales > Desulfotomaculaceae > Pelotomaculum > Pelotomaculum sp. FP. The sequence goes on from NZ_QFGB01000001.1 coordinate 26,828, forward strand.
ATTTCAGCTACTGTTTTTTCCAGGCCGTGGGCGATCTTGATGTTTCTTCCTTCCAGAAAGCGAGCAAGTTTCAGGCAGTGATTGCCCGGCACATAGAGGGCGCTGCCGGCGTCGACCATGGCCTTCACCAGCCAGAAGCATTTCAGGCTGTGCGGCCCTCGGTCGGTCAGGTCACCCAGAAACACCATCCTGCGACCTGCCGGGTGAAAAAAACGGCCGAAACGCCTAAGATAACCCAGTTTACCCAGAAGCATAATCAGTTCATCATAGCAACCGTGCAGATCTCCAATCAAGTCAAAAGGCCCCGGATAAGTTGCCTCAAAGCTTCGTATATTCACCTTGAAATCAGGGTCCTGCAGGTCCTCCCGGGAAAGCGTTAAGACCTGGTTAAAGCCTTCTTCCTCCGCTGTTTGCAGAGTTCTGCCAAGCTGCCTGCTCATAGCTCCGATCACCTTGCGGGGCACTTGCCGCTGCCGGCCCGCATTGCATTCCAGACAGACCGGCTCAGGAGTATTGAATATCAGGAGCGCCACGTGGAATTTGTATTTTCTGCCTATGGCCAGGAGTTCACTGCGGGCCCGCCGGGTCAAGGCGGTTGAGTCAGCGACCGTTAAGCGCCCGAGAGCCAGGCGGTATTCAATGAGAGAGCGGAAGAGTTTGAACGCCTCTTTAGAGGCGGAGATATTTGTCTCATCATCGCTGACGAGAAGTCGACAGCGGTCGGAGGATACTACAGCCGTCTCCTCAAAGTGACTCAAGGCAAAAGTAGATTTACCGCAACCCGGCGGCCCGCTTAAAACCAGGAGGGTGTTGTTTGGTATAGATATGGACGGCATTTTATGCAGCCTCCCCTTATATGCCTTAAGTTTTGCCTAAAGTCCGCAAGTCTATCCAAAAAGGAAGCAAGGGGACGGTTCTCCTGCTTCCAAAGCAATGCTTTGGAAGCAGGAGAACCGTCCCCTTGCTTCCCGAACTTAACCTTTTTTTGGGGCGGCTTCCTTGACCAGCTTGTCCTTTTCGGCGCCGCAGCTTTTACATTTGGCGGGCTTACACCTTGCCTCCAGGACAGCGCCGCACGCAGCGCATTTAAAAACTGCCATCAGAGTTCACCACCTTCCGCTGCTCTTCTAATCTCTTTGATCGACCGCGCTATGTCTCTCCCGCCGAATACGGCTGAACCGGCCACCAGCACAGTAGCCCCGGCTTTGACCACAGCCGCTGCCGTTTCGCGGTTAATGCCCCCGTCCACCTGGATTTCGGCGGCCAGGCCGCGCTCCTCCAGCATCTTTTTGACGACCCGTATTTTGGGCAGCACCTCGGGTATAAAGGTCTGTCCGCCAAAACCCGGGTTTACCGTCATCAATAAAACCAGGTCAACCAGCGGCAGGATATATTCAATGGCTGAGGGAGGAGTGGCCGGATTCAAGGCTATACCCGCAAGAGCGCCTTGATCCTTGATCAAAGACAGCGTCCGGTGGAGATGCGTTCCTGTCTCTGCGTGGACGGTGACCAGGTCCGCCCCGGCCTTGATAAAGTCTCCTATATAAAGATCGGGGTTCTCAATCATCAGGTGCGCGTCCAGGCACATCTTTACTTTCGGCCGCAAAGCTTTAACCACCAGCGGCCCGATCGAAATATTGGGCACGAAATGACCGTCCATAACGTCAATGTGCAGATACTCCGCCCCGGCTTCCTGCGCTTCCAGCACGTCTGCCAGCAGCGCTGTGAAATCGGCGGACAAAATAGAAGGGGCCAGCTTTACCACGCTTAGTATCTCCTCCTTTCCTTTAAATCATTTAAAAACTCCAGGTACTGCAGGTAACGCGACTGCTGGATGGCGCCGGAATCAACGGCCTTTTTAACCGCACAGCCGGGCTCCTGGTCATGCAGGCACCCGGTGAAGTAGCACTCCCCCTGCAATTGGGCTATTTCCGGAAAATGACCCGCCAGGTCCTCCAGCTTCATATCAGGTAAATCAAGGCTGGAAAAACCCGGTGTATCAACCACCAGACCCCCTGCAGGCAGGCTAATCAATTCCACATGCCGGGTTGTGTGTTTTCCTCTTTTGGTCTTATCGCTGATCGTCCCTGTTTTAAGCCTGAGGCCTGGTATTAGAGCGTTAAGCAGGGTGGACTTGCCGACTCCGGACGGCCCGGCAAAAACCGAAACCCTGTTCTGGAGCGCCTGAAGCAACTCGTTTAAACCATCACCGGTTTTGGCGCTGGTCACCAGGACACGAAAAAGCTGCCCATACCTGGCAACAAACTCAAGCTGGGTATCCCCGTCAAGGTCTGATTTGTTAAAACAGAGTATGGGTTCTATATGGTTAACCGAAGCGGCGATGAGAAAACGATCTACCAGACCCGGGTTGGGCTCGGGCTCTCTGAGGGCAAAGACCATCACGGCCTGGTCGACGTTGGCTACCGGCGGCCGCACCAAAGCGTTGGTCCGGGGCAGCACTTTCTCAACCACTCCGGCCCGCCCGTGGCGCGGGGTCAATTCTACCCGGTCACCCACCAGCACCTGCTGTTTCTCGTGGCGGAAACGCCCCCTGAGCGAGCACTCCCACTCTGTTTCACCGGCAAGGACGTAATAGAAACCACCGTAGGCTTTGACAACTATTCCTTCCATCATTCTGCCGCTGCTATTCAATTGTTTTCTCAGAAAACAGCTCATTATCGATATACACCTGGACCACCGCTTTTCCGTAGCACTGAATATCTTTAACGACCTTTTTCCCCGGTTGCTCGGTATTGACGTAGACAGTGCTGCTTCCTCTGACGTCATTGACCACGATTTTAACCTCATGGGTTTTATCGTCATCCTTAACTCTGAATTCCACCCTGTACGTGCGCGGGGATGGGCCAGGCCCGTTGCTGACAGTTACCTGGACCGTCGAGCCTTCTACCACAGCTGTACCTTTGTCCGGGCTCTGGCTGATAATCTGCCCCTCCATGTAGGCAGCACTGGAAGCCTTGGTAAAATTGTCGTCCAGCTTTAGCTTTACTTTATCCAGTGCCGACCGGGCCTGTTCCACGGTCTTGCCTGCCAGGTCGGGCACTTGAATGTCGGCCGGCTGTGGTCCTTTGCTCACATACAGGGTAACCCCGGAGCCTCTGGACAGTTTGGTGTTGGGTTCGGGGTCCTGGTCCATCACCACCCCCTCCGGGTATTCGTCGGAATAGCGTTCCTGCTGGGGTTCGGCAACATTGAGCTCATTTTGACTGATTTTGATTCTGGCATCGCTTACAGAGTACCCTACAACATCAGGGACAGTCCTGACTTCCGGACCCTGGCTGACCGTAAGGGTTACGGTACGGGTAACCTTGACGCTTGTTTGCGCGGGAGGGTCCTGGGAAATCACCCGGCCCGCCTGTACGGTCGGGTGGGCGCTCAAGGTAATCTGAATATTTTTTTCTTTTATACCCTTGGCCAGGAGTTCGCTCTTCGCCTCTTCCTGGGTCATTCCTTCCACCGCGGGCATTGGAATCTCCGGAACATTTATATAAAGCTGAAAGGCGGCAACTCCTGCAGCCAGTAAGCCCAGGGCCACCAGCGCCGCCCACAACCAGGCCGTACGGCGTCTGCCCGGATTATTCTGTTCGGGCGCCGGCGCAGCGGGTGGGGGAGATAAGTTTCCTCTGGTTATTGTCGGGATCACTCTGGTGGCAAATTCATCGTCTGTATCAGCTTTGACCGCCTTTTGGAAAACCGGTTTAGCTACCTTATCCAGATCCAGGGACAGCTGCCTCGCCGTCTCATAGCGCTCCACCGAATTTTTAGCCATTGCCCGCGCAATGATGCTTTCAAGCATGGGTGAAACTGCCGGGTTAAGGCTGGAAGGGTGGGGCGGCGCCTCCCGGATATGTTTGAGGGCTACGCCGATGGGCGTTTCTCCCTCAAAAGGAAGTGCGCCGGTAACCATTTCATATAATACTATACCCAAAGAATAGATATCGGAACGGGGACCCGCGGTTTCTCCCCGTGCCTGCTCAGGAGAGATGTAATGAACTGATCCTACGATAGTGTCGGTTTGGGTCAGTGTGGCGGTTGTCGCCTCCTTGGCAATACCAAAATCAGTCAGCTTGGCCCGCCCTTCCCTGGTTATCAAGATATTCTGGGGCTTTACGTCCCGGTGCACAATATTGTTTTCATGGGCATGCTGGAGGGCGTCACTAATCTGCCGGGCAATTTCCACCGCTCGCTCAGTCTGGATTGTACCCTGCGCCCTGATCAAATTCTTCAGGTTGTCTCCTTCAATATACTCAATGACCAGGTAGTGGACCTTGTCCTCCCAACCAACGTCGTAAATGCTGACTATGTTCGGGTGGGAAAGGCTGGCAATGGCCTGGGCCTCCCTGCGAAACCGTTGAATGAAATCCTCATCGCAAGTGAATTCAGGCCGGAGAACTTTGATGGAAACCAGGCGGTTCAATAAGGTATCCCGTCCCTTATAAATGATAGCCATACCACCGCCGCCCAGCTGTTCCAGGATTTCATACCGGTTCCCCAATAGTTTCCCGATCAATCTATTCACCCCTAATTCATTATGTAAAGAGTCCTGTGCCCATTGATCCGGTTATGCGATGCGCCATTATGCATTCTGATGTAATCTTACCACGACTCGCGCCAAAGCAGAAGGCTGTTGCTATTTTAACTTAAAGCTCTGGAGACAATCTCTGTTTTACGAAACAGTCCTCTTTCCTCCAGCCGGCTTGCTAGTAGCCGGCCGCCACGGCAGCCGCAAGGAGACTTCCCGCCACAGGCGCGGCCACTGCGCCGCCCGAACCGGCATTTTCCAATACTACCGCCACTGCCAATCTCGGCTGGTCAGACGGGGCAAAACCGATGAACCAGGCGTGTGTTTGTCCCTGGGGGTTTTGGGCGGAGCCGGTCTTGCCGGCCACCTGCATGCCGGAAACAGCCGCGGCCTGGGCAGTACCGTTTTTGACCGCGCTTGTCATCCCGGCTTTAATTTTTTCCGCTATCTCCGGGGTGGTCGCAGTCAACCAGGTTCGCGCCACTTGCTGCTTTACCGTTGTTCCCAGAGAATCTTTGACTGTATCGACCAGATAGGGCTGCATGATGATACCCCTGTTGGCTATGGCCGCGGCAGAAAGCGCCATCTGCAGCGGGCTTACCAGTACTTCCCCCTGGCCGATGGCGCTGCTGGCCAGTTCGGTGGGGGTCATCGCCCCGGCGGCGGCCATTGTCCCGGCACGGGCGGGAATACCTACCGGAGGCTCCTGGAGCAATCCGAAAGCTTTGACAGCCCTTTGAAAACCTTCCGCCCCGGCTATTAAACCGAGCTGGGCAAAAGTTGTGTTGCAGGAAACAGCAAGCGCTCTGGTCAAGTCAACCTCGCCGTGCGCGGCTGTATCATCAAGCTTGAAGCCGTTCACCACCAGATAGCCGGGGCAGTCAAACCTTTTTTCAGCCAGGCTCAGGTCGGTCGCCAGCGCCGCAGCCGCGGTAATGATTTTAAAAGTCGATCCGGGCGGATAGGCGCCCTGGGTTGCTCTGTTGATAAGGGGCGCCTGTGGGTCCTGCAGCAGCTGGGGCCAGATATCTTCCAGGCGGTTGGGGTCGTAGCTGGGGCTCGAAGCCATCACCCGCACTGCCCCGGTCCTGGGATCCAGCAGTACCACTGCCCCCCGCCGGCCGCCCAGCAAATCCATGGCCAGCTTTTGCAGGGCTGAATCCAACGTCAGGGTAACGTCGCCGCCCAGCTGTTCCCTGCCTAAGAGCCTGTTGAGCAGGTTTCTGAAACGGTCGGCGCCTTCCATACCCAGAAGGTTGCGATCGTAAGCTGATTCGAGCCCGGCACGGCCGTAACGTTCATTAATGTACCCGATAATCTGAGCCGTGTTTTGACCGGCCGGGTAGACCCGCCTGTTCTTACTCTGGCTGTAATCGCTTTTGGCCAGGGCTGCCCCTTTGGTGTCATAAATTGTACCCCTTCTTACCTGGGCCTCGTATTCCTGATAGCGGCGGTTGTAAGGGTTGTCCGCCAGAGCAGGCCCCCTGTACAACTGCATATAGGATAGATATATCACCAGAACTGCCAACAGCCCCAGCAACAGGTAACCCAGTTTTAAAATATTGTGTTTCATAGGCGCATTTCTGCCTCGTGAGATATGTTTAACAATAGTCCCAGCAGGATAAAGTTGGCAACCAGGGAACTGCCGCCGTAGCTCATATAAGGGAGGGTTACCCCGGTAAGCGGCAGCATTTTGGTCACTCCCGCCAGAATGATAAAAGCCTGCAGGCCCAGGAGCGCGGTCAGTCCCGCAGCCGCCAGGGAAGCAAAATCGTCTTTGGTCTTAAGAGCAATTTTAATCCCGCGGTAAACAAAAATCATAAAAAGTATAATGACGCTCACACCGCCGGCCAGTCCCATTTCTTCGCATATGGCAGCGAAAATGAAGTCGGTATGGACGGCAGGTATCAGGTTGGGGAAGCCCTGCCCCAGGCCGGCGCCGGTTACCCCACCTGAACCGATGGCAAAGATGGACTGGATAACCTGGTACCCGGTTGTATCAATAAGGGGCCACGGGTTGAGCCAGATTTCAACCCTGGAACGCACGTGGTCAAAAAGAAAATAACTCACCGACGCCCCCGTCAAAAAGAGCCCCATGCCAAAAACAGCGTAAACAATGCGGGAAGTGGCCACATAGATCATAGCCAAAAAAGTACCGAAATAGATCAGGGCTGTACCCAGGTCTTTCTGGAAAACCAGGAGCAAAAGCGATACTCCCCACATCACCACCAGCGGCACCCATTCCTGCGGGCTTGGAATATTGAGCCAGCCCACACTCCTCGTACCTGCGGCCAGAGCCTCCTTGTTTTCATCCAAAAAGCTGGCCAGGAAAAGGACTACCAGTATTTTTACAAACTCAGAAGGTTGTAACTGGAAGAGGCCGAAGTCCAGCCAGCTTTTGGCCCCGCCTTGCTCCCTGCCGAAAAATATGGGCAAAATCAGGGCCACCAGTCCCACCAGGGCATAGATATATTTATAGTCGCCAAGAAACCGGAAATCTTTTAGCAGCCTGGTGGTCAGCAGCAGCGCCAGCAGCCCGGCCAATAGCCATATAAACTGGCGCGTTCCATAGGCGGGGTTGAGCCGGAACAAAAAGACGAGACCTGTAGCGGAAAGAACCGCAGTTACCGGAAGTAAAAAGCAATCACCCTTAAAACCCGTAAAATGCCAATAAATATGCACCAGGAAAAAACCTGCAACCGTCGCCAACCCTGCTTGCAGCGCGATGCGGCCGGTCGCGCCGGGCATGGTCAGGAAAATCACCAGCATTCCGGCCAGGGTATAAACCCCGGTCAGGAAGAGCAGCTTTTGCTCGGCCTTGCGGCTCCCGAAAAGAGAGGCGGCATTGGACAACAAGCCCGGCCTGTCATGGTCCGCAGAATTCATGCAATACCTCCGTAGATGTAAATACGATGCTGGTTGTCATTTTTTGTGGGTCTTTTCGGAACTAGTAATTTGGTATAATCTTGAATTATGACGTCCCACTAAATTTCCAGCAGAATTACCGTTATATTATCCTTCCCCCCGGCGCCCAGCGCCTTATCCACAAGAACACGGGCAGCGGTATCCAGGTTGGGTGAAGTGCGGACGGTGAACATAATTTCTTCAGGGCGAAGGTACCCTGTGAGCCCGTCTGTACAGAGCAGCAGCAGGTCGCCCGGGCCTACCTTGTGAAGATAAAGATCAACGGTTAAGGAAGGCGCAATCCCTAAAGCCCTGGTCAGGACGTTGCGTTGCGGGTGCTGCAAGGCCTGTTCCTCCGTTAGCCCCCCGTTTTTGACCAATTCCCGCACCAGAGAATGGTCCTCGGTAAGCTGCGCGATCCGGCCTTCGCGTAACAGGTAGGCCCGGCTGTCTCCTACCTGGGCTATATAAATTACTTCCTCCCGCTTTAAGCAGGCCGTGAGCGTAGTGCCCATACCCGCCCACTGCTGGTTGCTGCCTGCCAGTTCAAATATCTTGCGGTTTGCTCCTTGAACTGCGTTAACCAGAGCATGCTGCGGGAATTCTCCGTTTTGCAGCCGCTTGCCAAGGTCCTGCTCCAACATTTGCAGCGCTGTGGCGCTCGCCACCTCACCGGCCAAATGACCACCCATCCCGTCGGCTACGGCAAAGAGGCCGATTTCCGGCGAAACACAAAGGCTGTCTTCATTAAGAGACCGGACCAGACCTCTATCAGTTAGCTGAGCCCACCTCATGTCCCCACCTCACAAACTGAAAAATAATGCCTCCGATTTTGATTATGTCTCCGTCTGCCAGCAGAGTAGGCTGGTCAATCTTGACCTCGTTTAAAAACGTGCCGTTGGTGCTTTGCAAGTCCTCAAGCCAGTACTGCTCTTCGTTAAAAAAGACCCTGGCGTGTCTGCTGGAAGCAAACGAATCCCTGATCAGGATATCACTGGCTTCCCCCCGGCCAAGCAGGTTTTGCCGGCCTAAGGGCAGGAAATCCCCGGGCCTGAAATCAGGGGAGGCGCTATCCTTTACAGCCAGCAGAGCGCCGCCACTGGTGGCATTGCCTACCCCTGCCGGCTGCCCGGTTTTTTGGCGCAGGCCGGAATAGTGGCGCCTGGTTTGTTGAAGGTCGCCAACCATCCATTTAACCAGCCTGAAGATGAACACCAGCAAGAACACCAGGAAAATGTAGCGCAAAGCCATAATCGCGATATTTAACAATGTTATTCCACCTTAAAGGAGCAGGTTGTTGTCCCAAGTATAACCGTATCACCCGGTTCCAGGACCTTTGTCCCGATTCTGACACCGTTAACCATGGTACCGTTGGTGCTTCCCAGGTCCACGATTGTATACCGCCCCCGGTGCAGTTCCAGCCTGGCATGGCGGCGGGATACACTGCTGTCGTTAAGGACGATGTCACAGCTTTCATGCCTTCCCAAGACAATAGAAGCCGCCTTAAGCTGAAAAACCTTTCCCCGGTCGGGCCCGTCATTCACCCGCAGGGATCCGCAGGCGGGTGATACTGCTTCCCCCCTGGAATATTCCTTGACCGGGCGAAAACGCTGGGTATGTTCGATAGGTTTCTCATCCGGGGCCGTATGCTCCTTTTCGGGAGGAGATTCACTGAATTCACCGGCTATCCGCAGTCCCCCGGCAGGCAGTGCCTGGTCCTGTTCAAATTTCACAGACGGCGGACCGGTCAGCGTGTATTTTTTTTCTGCCGCCTTCTTGGTAACATAGTCCCCGAGCTCTTTGGCCAGCAGCGAGCTAAAAGTGGCTATGTTTTCACAATCGGCGGGATGAAGGAAAACAGTGTACAGGTTTGGTACGTATATGTTTCTAATACTGACCCGCCGTGCGTCCCTCATCTCGCGAGCCAGTTTTTTGGCGATATCGACAGGTTGGACGCGGCCGCCAAAATTATCCTTAAAAAAACTATCAATGTATTTTTCCAGGCTTCCCTCCAAGCCGGAGAAAACCCCCATAGACGCTCACCACTCCTTCAATACGCTAACAGCAGGTGCGAATTCCTTCGCACAGACCCCGCAGAGATGCAGTAGATACAAGCATTAGTAGAACTCCCTTAAACTGCTTCGCAGTGCAAGTGCGATTGAAATCAGTGTTGGACCATACCAGCAACCGTACACATAATAAAGTGTAGAAGATTTTATTAAGGCGCCAGTAATCTGCGCCGCAGTTGCCCGCAGGCGGCATTGATGTCGGCGCCCAGTTTTCGGCGGACGGTGACAGCAATACCATGGCGCTCGAGAACACCTTTAAAAAGTTCAACCTGCGCCTGTGCAGAAGGTACGACACCCCTCTCGGCAACCGGATTGGCCGGGATCAGGTTGACATGGCACAGCATTCTTTCAAGCAGGCGGGCCAATTGCAGCGCCTGTTCCTCACGATCATTGATCCCTGCGATCAGGGCATACTCAAAGGTTACCCGCCTGCCGGTTTGTCCGGCATAATCGTGACAGGCCGCTATCAGCTCTTTCAGGGGATACTTTTTATTGATAGGCACGAGAGTATCCCGCAGGGTATCTTCGGGGGCATGCAGAGAAACAGCCAGGGTCAGGGCCAGCTTCTCAGCAGCCAGAGCTCTAATGGCCGGGACCAAACCACAGGTCGATACGGTGATGTGGCGACCGCTGATGTTTAAGCCGTATACGGCGGTGATATTGGTAATAAAATCAAGAGTAGCCCGGTAATTATCAAGCGGTTCGCCCGAACCCATCAAGACCACGTGGCTCACCCGCTCTCCGGTGTCCTGCTGGATCCCGAGGACCTGATCATACATTTCGCCGGAGCTCAAATTCCTGACCAGTCCCCCCAGTCCGGAGGCACAGAGGCGGCATCCCATCCGGCACCCCACCTGGGTTGAAACGCAGGCGGCGCTGCCATAGTCATGCCTCATAAAAACACTCTCAACCGCCTCACCATCATGCAGCCGGAAAAGGTACTTGATGGTGTCCCCCTGTTGGGCGACCTCTCTGGTATGGATCTCCGGGTGGCTGAGCCAGGCGGCGCCTGCTATCCGTTCTCTTAAATCCTTGGAGAGATTGGTCATTTCCCCGAAGCTGGATACACCCTTCTTAAAAATCCATTCAGCTGCCTGTTTGGCCCGGTATTTTTCAACCCCTAGCCCGGTAAAAAAGACTTCAAGCCGCGGCAGGGTAAGGTCCCTCAGGTTAACCTTTGCTGCGCTCACTTTAGAATCCTTTCTTCTATGTCTATATACAAACTATTCTCCATCATTTTACCCGATCCTTTTTTCTCATTCTGGCGATAAAAAAGCCGTCCATACCATGGTCGCCGGGGTAAAGCTGGATGTAGCCGCGGCGCAAGGTCCCATTGTTGTCCAACTCGCCGGGCAGGGTTGTACCCAGTTCTTCCAACCCAAACTCCGGGTTTCCGTTCAGGAAATCTTCCACTTGCCCCAGGTTTTCTTCATGCGTTATGGAACAGGTGCTGTAAAGCAGGACGCCTCCGGCTTTCACACAGCGGGAAGCGCTTTCCAGAATCTGCGACTGCAGCTGAACGACAGCCGGGATCTCACCCGGGTCCTTGCGCCAACGGGCGTCGGGACGCCGTCTGAGCACGCCCAGCCCGGAGCAGGGGGCGTCGACCAGCACGAAATCAGCCTGTCCATGCAGTCCGGCGGGCAGCTCTCTGGCATCACCGGCAGCCGCCTCTACTATTCCGATCCCCAGCCTGGCACAGTTTTCTTTAATCAGGTCCAGTTTATGGGGGTGGATGTCAAAGGCGAGGATCCTGCCCCGGTTTTCCATCAACTGGGCCAGGTGGGTGGTTTTCCCTCCGGGAGCGCCGCAGGCGTCAATTACAAATGAGCCGGGCAGCGGCATGAGCGCCCTCCCGGCCAGTATGGAGCTCTCGTCCTGGACCTGGAAGAATCCCTCCCGGAAGCTGTCAAGTGAACCAAGGGAGAGGAATCCCTCTATATACAGGCCTTCCGGAGCAAAGCCGGTTTTAACAACCGACAGTCCTTCCCGGGTGAGCCTGTCCGCCAGGCCGTCCCTGTTAATTTTTAGAGTGTTGGTGCGTATGGTATTGGGGGCGGGCTCGTTGTCGGCACGGCAGATGGCAATAGTATCCTCAAGTCCAAATTCTTCCATCCAGCGTTTGATCAGCCAGACAGGGTGGGAGTATTTCAGCGCAATATGCTCCACCGGGTTCTCCTCCAGCGCCGGGTATTTAATGTCGCCAAGCCGCCGCGCTACGTTGCGCAGCACTCCGTTGACAAAGCGTACCACCCCCTGGTGGCCGTATTGGCGCGCCAGTTCCGCCGCTTCATTGCAGGCTGCGGCAGGAGGCACCCGGTCCATAAACATCAGCTGGTAAACGCCGAGCCTCAAGATGTTGCGCACAGCCGGCGACTGGCGGGCCAGGGGCTGGCTGACAAACTGGGCCAGGACCCAATCCAGCGTGTTCAGGGAACGCAGAGCGCCATAGGACAGCTCTGTGGCAAAGGCCCGGTCAAGCTTGCCGGGCCTGTATTTTTCAAGGACCTTATGCAGTGCCAGGTTGGCATAAGCGCCATCCTGCTCAACATCTATGAGTACTCTTAGCGCCAGTCCTCTGGCTGATATTTTGGGCAACCACGCTAACCCCTTCCATATTGTCGTTTATGCCTATGTCCTTCCCTGTCCCCGTGAGAGGCTGCCACCTGTCATGTATAAAAAAACGGACTGCCTCCTCCACTTTGGAAAGGGTTATATTCGTGTTAAAACAGGGTCCAAATGGCCGTTCGTTGGCGACACCAAGGACCGGAAGCGGGTTTGAGTCCTGAATGCCGCTGGTCAGGTCACGTTCACAGGCTATCGCGACTATGGCCCGGGGGCGGTATTCCTGCACAAATTTGCGGGCCAGGGTCCCGCCGGTGGCCATACCCACCTTAATACCATAGCGGTCCCTGAGGTCAAGCAGGCTGTTGACCGGACATCTCCCGCAGCGGTGGCAGTTGTCGATATCAACCGTAATCTTATGCGGGCAATCACTGTTCTGCAGGCAGTGAGGCGCCAGCAGCAGGAGCTGGTCCGGCAGGATATTCAACTCCTTGGACCTGACCAGGTGGTTGTTGACTTCAATAAATGAACTTTTAATCCTGTTCACATCAATATGAAAAATCCTGCCGAGGGTAAGGACAATAGGAAAGAAAAGGCTGACGGCAATCCGCATCGGGCCGTGCAGGGCGTTAATATCCCTGGCATAGAGGATGGTCAGGACTATTCCGCCAATGCCAAAAGCGGCTACGACCATCCCGCCAAACAGCATGCCTGCCAGTGTCAGCAGCAGGATCTGGTTAAACGCCGTCCTGTTGGGGTTAGTGGCCAGGTAGTATATACCGCCCAGAAAGAGGGCCGCCGACAGCAAGCTGACGGCGAGAAGGCCTATAAATAGCCTTTTGCGCACCGGAATTAAGTTGCTTACGAACATTTGGGATCACCTCCGGTGTTCATCTGCTACCCAGCACAGTTCCAGCCGGGAGTGGGTTGCCTCTGACAAAATCCGCCGCGCTCATGCGCTTGCCGCCCTGCAGCTGAAGTTCCTTGAGCAGGAGCAGGCCCTGCCCGGTACCAACCGTGATCCCATCCCGGCCGGCGGCCAGCGCCTGGCCTGGAACGTGACCCATAGCGTCCTCATCCAATACCTCCGCCCGCCATAATTTAAGTACCCTGCCCCAAAGGGTAGTACGGGCGCCCGGCCAGGGGTCCATACCCCTGATCTGGTTAAATAAATGACGTGCGGGCCTCGCCCACGCAACTATTTCATCCTCAGCCCTAAGCATGGGAGCGTAAGAAGGCTCCCCGGACTGCGGCGCGCCTGCAAGCTCGCCTCTGCCGGTCAGGGCAAGCCCCTTCAGCAGTAACCGCGCGCCAAGGGCGGCCAGTTTATCGTGGACCGCTCCGACATTCTCTGTCTCACGAATCGGCACGGCCTCCTGAAGGAGAACTGCGCCGGTATCCATTCCCTCGTCCATACGCATGATAGTTATCCCCGTCTCCCTTTCCCCGTTCATAACAGCCCAGTGCAGCGGGGCGGCCCCCCGGTATTTCGGCAGCAGGGAAGCGTGTACGTTGACGCAGCCGTATACGGGAAGATAAAGAACAGCCGGGGGAAGGATGCGCCCGTAGGCAGCTACCACAATTATTTCCGGCGACAGTTTTTTTAAAACCTCAATAAAGTCCGGATCTTTAACCCGCTGAGGCTGAAGAACCGGGATCTGGAAAGCTTGAGCGGCGACTTTAACCGGGGACGCCGCCTCCTTTTTACCCCTTCCCCTGGGCCGGTCAGGCTGGGTTACAACAGCAGCAAGGTCGTGGCCGGCTTGTACCAGGGCTTGCAAGGTGGGGACCGCGAAATCGGGGGTCCCCATAAATACAACCCGCATCTGCAACTCCTCTAATCTTCCTTGTTCTTGATTTTTGATATATTTTTCGCGCGGTCTATGAACAGCACCCCGTCGAGGTGGTCGATTTCGTGCTGGAGGGCTCTGGCAAAAAAACCCTTTGCCTGGAGCCGGCATTCCTTGCCGTTGCGATCAAGTGATTTTACCTCAACCAGGGTTGCCCTGGCAACTTCCCCCATCAGTCCGGGGATGCTGAGGCAAGCTTCGTTATCAATTTCCTGCCCTTCGGAGCGGACAATTTCCGGGTTAATCAGCTCGTGCAGGCCATCCCCGGTATCCACAACGATCACCCGTTTGGATATCCCGACTTGGGGAGCGGCCAGACCAACGCCTTTCGCCATGTACATAGTCCTGGCCATATTATCCAGAAGCTTAATGATATTGGGGGTAATTTTGGGCACCGCCCTGGCTTTTTCTCTCAGGACATCGTCTCCCAATTCAACAATACTATAAACAGTCAAAACCGGAGCCTCCTTTAAACCATACCCTGTGGGTTAATATCTACGTGGACGGACGGCTTAAAAGCCGGTCGTTCCTTGTCCAGAATATTTAAGGCTTCTTTGATCACATCTTTCAAAGTATTGCGGCGCGGTCCTTTCAGTACCAACTGCCAGCGATACTGCCCCTTGAGCCTGCTCATTGGCGCGGGCGCCGGGCCCAGGACATCGATAGGGACGTTTACACCTGCCGCTATTTTCTCCAAAATTTCTTTAGCCAGCAGCGCTCCCTTTGTTAATGTTTCCTCGTCGGTATGGGTCAACAGCAACCTGGCCAGGTGACTGAAGGGGGGGTAATCCAGCGCGCGCCGGACCGGCGCCTCGCTCCGGTAAAAGCTCCCGTAATCGTGAGCCGCCGCAGCTATGATACTGTAATGGTCCGGTGTGTATGTCTGAATCTGGACCTCTCCGGCCAGACTGCCGCGCCCGGCCCTGCCGGCAACCTGCGTCAAAAGCTGAAAAGTACGCTCGGCGGCCCGGAAATCCGGCATATGCAGAGTCGTATCCGCATTGATTACACCAACCAGGGTTACCTTCGGCAAATCCAGGCCCTTGGCAATCATCTGGGTACCGATCAAGATGTCGGTGTGACCGTCCCGGAAAGAACTGATAAGCCTTTCATGCGCTCCCCGGCGGGAGGTCGTATCGCTGTCCATGCGCAAGACTCTCGCCTCCGGGAACAAGCGCCGCGCCTCTTCTTCCACCTTCTGGGTGCCCACGCCGAAATGCCTGATCTGATCACTGCCGCAGCGGGGGCACAGGACAGGCCGGTTCGTGCTGTAGTTGCAGTAATGACAGCGCAGGGTGCCGTCCAGGTGATAGGTCAGGGATATGTCGCAGCTCGGGCACTTGATCACAAGCCCGCACTGGCGGCATACCACAAAGTTGGCATAGCCCCGCCGGTTTAAAAACAGGATCACCTGCTCGTGTCTTTCCAGACGCCGGTTTATGGCTTCGACCAGGGGTACACTGAATATGCCCCGGTTGCCCCGTTTTAATTCATCCCTCATATCGACCACCTGCACCGGCGGGAGGGGGTGGTTGTCAATCCTGACGGGTAGTTTGAGGAGGCGGTAGAGGCCGCCTGGCCCGGCCCTCAGGTAGGATTCCAGAGACGGAGTGGCGCTCCCCAGGATTACTACCGACCCGGACTGCTGCGCTCTTTTCAGGGCCACTTCCCTGGCGTGATAGCGCAGGTGATCATCCTGCTTGTAACTTGACTCGTGCTCTTCATCGATAATAAAGAGTCCAGGCCGGGGCGCCGGCGCAAATACTGCCGAACGTGTGCCCAGGACCACCGGAGCTTCACCACTCTTGACCCGCCGCCAGGCCTGGTACCTTGCCGTACCGGCCAGGCCGCTGTGCAGTACCGCTACCAGGCTGCCAAAGCGCGCCCGAAAAAGTTCGATCATCTGAGGGGTCAGCGCAATCTCCGGGACCAGAGCCACCGCCTGGCGGCCTTCCTGCAACACGGCAGCAATGGCCCGCAGGTAAACCTCGGTCTTGCCGCTGCCGGTAACCCCATGCAGCAGAAACACGCTGAACCTGCCGGCCTTTAAGGCGCCCTCAATCTGCTCTAAGGCTGTTGCCTGATCCGCATTAAGCCGCAATTCGCCGTAACCGGCTGTGAACTGCGGTCCGCCATACCCGGGGGGCGCCTGGGACGTATTGTTAACAGCCGTCAAATACCCTTTCTGCACCAGCAATTCCACTGTTTTGCCGGTAGTTTCCGCAGCAGCCGCCAGTTCCTTTACAGTTAGCCCCGGACTGGCCATGGCTGTCCGCAGTACGGCTGCCTGCCTGGGCGCGCGGGCCAGGGAGGCGGCTGCTTGTTCAAGTTTCTCCCCGTCAAGGGCGGGAATGATCCTTCTTACCCCGCGGCCTGACTTTACCTGCAGGCGGGGGGAAAGAATCCGCTGCAACGCTTCAGCGGTGCTGCAGAGATAACTTTCCGACATCCAGCGGGCCAGCTCTAAAAGCTCCGGGCTGAAGACAGGCTCCTCGTCCAGTACCCCGGCTATTTCTCTGATATTAACCTGGCTCTCCGGCGCCCCGAAACCGACCACATAGCCCGTCAAACACCTTTCCCTAAAAGGGACAAGTACCCGTGCGCCAATTTGCAGAACGTTCTCAAATTTCTTGGGTACGGCGTAATGGAACACACGGTCAGTCTTCCTGACAGCCAAATCGACGATTATCTCGGCATAGAGACCGTTTTTTACCATTATACCCTCCAGGGAACATGTTTACAAATACCAGCCTTATTATAACAAAAAAGGCGCCGTACCGGCAGGGTCAATCCTTATTCCCGTACCTCTTTTAATCCTGACGCGCCGGCTTATGATTGGAGCACAATGCTGTCAACTCCCGCGTACCGGGTTCCATATTGTGACGTCTCAGAACAAGCGGCCATACGCCTTTTTCGGGCCTGGTGAACCTTTTTCCGTCAGCTTTACGCACGATGAGCACGCCCCTATCCATTTTTCCTTAGTTTATCATCTTGTTCCGTCGCTTAATCCCCACAAGCAGCGACATCAACGTAGGACATACTGGTAGCGATAGATCATATGGATTATGGCATAAAAAAACATGTATTTTCCGCCTGAAGCAAAACAACATAAGGGATATAGGTTTTTTAGGAGGAGATTTATGTCTACATGCAGGATCGCGGCGGTTTTATTAATCATTTGCACGGTGGGATTTATGAGCGGTACAGCCGGCGCCAACTCTGAATATAAGGAAAACCAGCTACAAAATGGTGTAAGGGAAATGTTTGAGGCCCGCGCCCTGGCTATAATTACCGGCGCTGACCCGGCGCCTGCCCTGACCTTTTACGAAACCTCGGAAACACTGGGGCTCTGGGCGCAAATCCATGAGCGCGAGCGGTTGGACTACGTCCAGCAGTGGGCGAATAAAAGAGGTGTACATTTTACTGAAGCGAAATCATCGCTGAGCATCCCCTGGTACAGGATGGAAGGGAATTACGCCGAGCTGTTGGTCAACGAGACCCTCCAACTTGGCTATGTTTATCCCGGCAGTCCCACTGTCAACCGCTTTGGTACAGGCTCCAGGCATTGGTTAAAGCTGGTGTGCCGGGGGAGCAAGTGGTTAATTCTGCAGGACTTTTATACCGATGGTCTGGGTGATAATTTCCAGGTCCCCAACCCCACGCCGGCAGACAGCGCCGCAGTGGTAGGGCAGCTGGGGAAAAGGCCTGCAGCAAAAAATAGTACACCGGTAGTTTTCGACCGCGAAGGAGCTGTTCGATATGCCGATAAATACGCCGGGCTGGCCTGGGGCGCCGGCAATGACAATAGTTATAACCGGAATTACCGCGATTTTAATGACCGTGGCGGAGACTGCGCCAACTTCGTATCCCAATGCCTGGGTGACCAGGATGGCGGCAAAATGGTAATGGACGACCTCTGGTATTATGACCGGCAGGAAAATGCCGGGAGCCAAAGCTGGGTGCGGGCTGAGTCCTTCGGCGACTGGATTCTCTACAGCGGGAGGGGGCGGCGGCTGGCGCGGGGAACTTTCTCTGAATTAAATCAACCCACCAGCAAATTTCCGGGGGGAGCTGCCCGGGAGTTGGCGCCGGGGGATGTTATCGGTTATGGAGAGACGGGTTATTCCAGGCACCTGGCTATAGTCGTGGGGACCGACTCACAAGGTTATCCCCTGGTCAACGCCCATAACGTTGACCGCTACCATTGCCCATGGGATATGGGTTATGACAAAACAACGGTTTTTCATCTTTATCAGGTGAACGACTAAAAATGAAGTATTGTATTTACTGGCTGGATGCTCTCAAGTTAAGCGCCTCATCCAAGATCCGGTCAGCCAAAGTTTTCTTATCCATTTTGGGCAACTGGACAATAATTTGTCCCGGATAAACCAGTTTTACAATATTAGTATCAGAACCAAACTCCGCGCCTGGCCTGGTCACATCGTTGGCGACCAGGAGATCAAGATTTTTCATCTCCAGCTTGCGGAGAGCATTTTTTTCGAGCTCCTTGGTTTCAGCCGCAAAGCCCACCAGGAGCTGGTGGGTCTTTCTCCGTCCCAGTTCTGCCAGGATATCCGGGTTTTTCTCGAGCTCTATGGTCATTTCATCCTGATTCTTTTTGATTTTATGCTGAGCGGCTTCTTTAGGTCTATAATCTGCAACGGCAGCTGATTTAACAACCACATCGACGTGGGGATAATTTGCCAGCACGGCGTCAAACATTTCCCTGGCGGTCTCCACTCCAATAAACTCGACCCCGTGGGGCGGTTTCAATGCGGTTGGGCCGCTGACCAGAATAACCCTGGCCCCCCGGCGCAACGCGGCGCCTGCCACCGCGTAGCCCATCTTACCCGAACTGCGGTTGGTCAGGTAGCGCACCGGGTCAATTGGTTCGACAGTTGGGCCTGCCGTTACCAGCACGCTCATGCCGCTCAAATCTTTATTAGAAGCCAAAAGGACTTCTATATTTTCTTGAATAGCTTCTATCTCGGCCAACCTGCCAATCCCTTCCACCCCGCAGGCCAGCCTCCCCCGGCCTGGTTCGACGAAATGATAGCCCAATTCCCGTAAAACAGTCAGGTTGCGCTGGACAATCGGGTTTTCGTACATGTTTTTGTTCATAGCCGGGCAAAAAAGAACCGGACAGGCAGCGGCTGTTATAACGGTGGACAGGAGGTCGTCGGCAAGACCAACTGCCACCTTGGCAATCATATTGGCGGTGGCGGGGGCAACAACGATCAGGTCGGACTGGGTTGCAAGCTCAACGTGTTGAACGTTCCAGCCGGAGGCCCGGTCAAAGAGATCGGTGTAGACCCGGTTGTCCGTAAGCACCTGAAAGGTAAGAGGCCGGACAAATTCCTGGGCCGACCTGGTCATAACCACATGGACCTCCGCGCCGGCTGCTTTAAGATTGCTTGCCAATTGGGCAACTTTAAAAGCAGCTATGCCGCCGGTCACTCCCAGGGTGATCGTTTTTCCAGCCAGCATGGGCTTCCTCCTATCTAAAAATGCAGGTGCGAATTCATTCGCACAAAAGTCACTTGATACCAGCGTGGGTTCTTTTGTATCCAACTCTGTTGCTGGCTATTTCCTTCAGGGCGGCAGTTACCGGTTTACTGGAAGCTTCGTCGGCCTTGGCGCTTCCCCTCTCGGTCAGTATCCTGGCCCGCTTGGCGGTAACCACAACCAGGGTATACCGGCTGTCAACCTTTTCCATTAGCTCATCAAGAGTTGGTGCATTCATAGCGTTCCTCCATCTTCAAAAAAATCTAACCGCCCAACTGGGAGAGATGGTCAATGATTGGCTGCAGGCGCCAGGTACGGCACTTTTCGGCTAATATGATAGCCTGGATGTTATCAATTGCCCTTCTAATACTGTCATTTACTACGATGTAGTCGTAGCCGGCCGCCAGTTTCATCTCCCCGGCCATACATTGCAAACGTTTTTCAATTTCTTCCCGGGAATCCGATTTCCTGCCAAATAAGCGCTGCTGCAGCTCTGTTCTGGATGGAGGGGCAATAAAAATCAGCACCGCCTCAGGCAGTTTTTTCTTAACCTGAAGGGCGCCCTGGATATCAATTTCCAATATAACGTCGTTACCCCGCTCAAGGGCTTCCAGGACAAAATGCCTGGGTGTGCCATAATAATTTCCGTAAACCTGAGCCCACTCAAGAAGCTGGCCCTCGTCAATCATTTTATTGAAGATGTCCCGTTCCAGGAAGAAATAATCAACCCCATCCGCCTCGCCGCCCCTGGCCTGTCTGGTAGTGGCAGAAATGGATACGATTAAGGTTGGGATTTCTCGCTGCAGCGCTTTCACGATAGTCCCCTTACCGGCCCCCGAAGGACCGGATATGATCAATAATAAACCTTTTTTACGCACAACTAATTCTCCATGCTTTATTCGCCGGGTTCCTCAGTCTGTACCGGAGCGTCTTTGGAAACCAGGCGATGGGCCACTGTTTCCGGCTGTACCGCGGAAAGGATAATGTGATCGCTGTCGGTGATGATAACCGCCCTGGTCCGGCGTCCGTAGGTTGCATCGATCAGCATACCCCGATCGCGGGCTTCGGTTATAATCCTCTTAATGGGGGCAGATTCCGGGCTTACAATAGCTATAATGCGGTTGGCCGATACGATATTGCCAAAACCGATGTTAATTAATTTAATCTCCATACTGCTTCCCCCTTAATACTTTCTATTATTATTCTATGTTCTGTACTTGTTCTCTTATTTTTTCCAGCTCGCTTTTTGCTTCAACCACTGCCCGGCTTATTTCCAGGTCGTTTGCCTTTGAAGCGATAGTATTGATTTCCCTGTTCATCTCCTGGATCAAAAAATCCAGCTTTCTTCCCACTGATTCTCCTGCTGTCAGGCAGCTTTTCAGCTGCTGCAAATGGCTCTCGAGGCGAACGTTTTCCTCGGTTATGCTGGAGCGCTCCGCAAAGATCGTGGCCTCGGCGGCCAGCCGGTCGGGAGTTATAATACCATCACGCATGTAATCATTCAAACGGGCGACCAGTCTCTCCCGGTACTCCTCCACGACAAACGGCGAGCGCTCCCTGATGCTCTGGTTGAGATAAAAAAGCCGCTCCGACCTGCTTAAAAGATCCCTTGCCAACTGCTCACCTTCCACCATCCTCATGCGGACCAGGTTATCAACCGCTTCTTCCACCGCGTTCTGAATGGAAGGCCACCATTCTTCGACATCATCGGCAGGTTCCTCCACGGTCACCACCCCGGGTAAGTCAACCAGCTGTTGAAACTGTATTTCTCCACCAATGCCAAGGGTTTCCTGGAGTTCTTTCATTGCATTATAATACGCCGCAGCAAGGGCTTTGTCAACTTTCACTGTGGCGTTTTTTTCCCCGCACTCCTCCACTCCGAGAAAGCCATCAACCCGGCCACGGGCGATGCGGGCCTGGATGAACCGGCGGATCCGGTCTTCCAGGGGGGAAAGTGAGCGCGGCAACCGTAAGACAACCTCATTATAGCGATGGTTGACCGCTTTCAGCTCGAAAATGAATTTTTTCCCGGCAGTAACAGCCTCTCCACGGCCGTAGCCGGTCATGCTTTTAATCAATTCAACACCACCTGTCAGTTGATACCAGCACAGCAACAATAAAAGTCCATAACCAAAACCCATCTAATGGAAACATTCCCCAATCGGGGACATTTTAATCGGGGACATTCCTTCATTCTTTAAAGGTCTGTCCCCACTACTCATTATTATTGGCAATTACCATGAAATTATTTTTCTACCCAAAAAAAGAAAATCCTTTTCATAAAGACAAAAACTCCAGTATTTCAAGGAAAAATACTGGAGTCTTATTCTATCTAATTTGTTCCATCAGACTGGAAATACGGTCCAGGCCCTCCTTGATGTTTTCAATGGAACACGCATAGGACAGACGGAAGTAGTCGTCATTCCCAAAGGCGACACCAGGCACCACGGCAACACGCGCTTCTTTCAATAACAAAGCTGCAAGGTCAGTGGCGTTATGAATTAAGGTTCCTTGATAGGATTTTCCAAAATAGTTCTTTACGTTGGGGAAAAGGTAAAATGAGCCGTTTGGCCGGATGCAGCTGACACCTGGAATCGCCCGCAACCGCTCCAGCATGTAATCCCTTCTATGGTGAAACTCTACTCTCATGAGTTCGGTGGGTGTCTGGTCTCCGGTCAGAGCCGCCACGCTGGCCGCCTGGGCGATGGAATTAGGGTTTGACGTGGAGTGGCTCTGCAGGTCTCCCATGGCTTTGGCCACTATGGCGCTGCAGGCGGCGTAACCGATCCGCCAGCCGGTCATGGCATAGGCTTTTGATACGCCGTTGATAACCATGGTACGCTCTTTGAGTTCAGGAGAAATGGAGGCTATGCTTTCATGCCTGTCACCGCTATATATCAGCTTAGCATAGATTTCATCGGACAAGACCATAAAGTCGTACCGGGCGATAACCCCGGCCAGTTTTTCAAGTTCCTCTCTGCTATATACAGCCCCGGTGGGGTTGCTGGGGCTGTTCAGGATCAATAGCCTGGTACGGGAATTAATGGCGCCTTCAAGTTCGTCCGGCGTCAACTTAAACCCGTTTTCTTCCCTGGTGGCTACAATCCGGGCGGTAGCGCCGGACAGCTTGATTTGTTCCAGGTAGCTTACCCAGTATGGAGCGGGAAGGATTACTTCGTCACCTGCCTGCGCCAGTACCTGCATGGCGTTGTAAAGGGTGTGCTTAGCCCCCGATGATACAACGATCTGCTTTGGCTGGTAGTCAAGCCCCTGGTCAATCTGAAACCTGTGACAGATAGCCTCTTTTAGTTCTTTGGTGCCCGAAACTGCTGTATACTTGGTTATACCCGAACGGATTGCCGCGATGGCCGCTTCTTTAATATGGTCGGGTGTATCGAAATCCGGTTCCCCGGCCCCAAAGGTAACCACACTGTCACCGTTTGACTTCATCTCTTTAGCTTTCGCGTCGATCGAAAGGGTCGGGGACGGACTGATATTTAACGCCCGGTCAGCTAGTTTCACAGGTACTTCCTCCTTCGTATATATGAGGGCCGGCTTGTTATAAGCCAATATAAATTATGTTTCCCGGCCTTCGTGGTTCGATTAGCAGCTACCGTGTTCAACCAGGCGCTTAAATTTAATCTTGCGACTTCACAGTTCTGCCTTGCATAGCTTAAAGCTCTTTGAACCACACTGTTCAATAATTTAATGTAAAAATACTTTATGGAACAATCCGTTAAAACGAAACCCGGCCAATATTTGCAGCCAACCTGTCCAGCGCTTCCCGGATCCGTTGTTTCTCAATAGTCAGGGCCATCCTGAAATACCCCTCTCCGTTTTGGCCATACCCGATGCCCGGGGTGATGACTACGCCTGCCTGTTCCAGTACCAATTCGGCAAAGGACGCGGAGGTATACCCTTTTGGGACCGGCGCCCATACATAAAAGGACGCCTTGGGTTTCGTCAGGTTCCAGCCGAGGCTGTTCAATCCGTCAACCAGAATGTCGCGGCGTTCCTGGTAGATTGCGTTCTGTCTATCAACAATTTCCTGTGAACCCGTGAGACCTGCCGCTGCGGCATACTGAACGGCCTGGAATACACCGGAATCTATGTTGGACTTGAGCCTGCCCAGAGCTTCAACCGCCTCCGGATTGCCTGCGGCCCACCCGATCCGCCAACCGGTCATGTTGTAAGTCTTGGATACCGAGTGAAATTCGATACCGACTTCTTTCGCGCCGGGAAATTCCAGAAAGCTGTGGGGCTTATAGCCGTCATAAGCAACGTCGGAATAAGCAGCGTCATGGCAGATCAGGATTTCATACTCCCTGGCAAAGTCAATGGCCCGGCGGTAAAAATCACCGCCGGCCACCGCGCCGGTTGGGTTGTTGGGATAGTTTAAGAAGATCATTTTGGCCTTTCTGGCCACATCGGGGGATATCGCGTCGAAATCGACCAGGTAGCCGTTTTCCTCGCAAACAGGTATATAATGGGGCGTGGCTCCGGCCAGAATAGCTCCGCCGGAATAGACCGGGTAACCCGGATCGGGCACCAGGACCGTATCTCCGGGATCGAGATAACACCATGATATGTGGGCGATACCTTCTTTGGAGCCAAGGAGGGACACAACTTCGGTACGGGGATCGAGCCCAACCCCGAAACGCTGGTTGTACCAGTAAGCCACAGCCTGGCGGTAGCTGAGCATACCGACCGAAGACGGGTACTGGTGGTTGGCAGGATTTCCGGCCTCTTTTATCAGTTCCTCAATAATATGGTCCGGTGTCGGGCGATCCGGGTCGCCGATACCGAGGCTGATTACATCGACTCCCTCTTCCTTTTTTGCGGCAATAAGATTCTCAATCCTGGCAAAAAGATAGGACGGCAGGTTGCGGATACGTTGCGCTTCTGTAAATTTCAACCTATACTTTCCTTTCATATATGTATTATCAAGGTCAAGCTAATTCAAGCTTACCTAATACATTTTATCACTGCGACCTCAACTTGCAACATTTTTATAAAATCATTACGTTATTATGACGAATTTTTTATGAAATTGATGTACCGTTAATAACCAACTAAATTGCCAGCAAAACCCTGCTTTAAACAAGAGACTGTCGAACCGGTGCGCAGAGAATTGTATTAGAAGGGATATACCCCGCTGAACACCTCTTCGGCCGGTCCGGTCATGTAGACATGGTTATCACCTGCCCACTCGATTAAAAGGGCGCCCGTACTTAAATGGACCGTAACCAGCCGGCCGGTGTACCCGTTTAAAGCACTGGCTACACCGGTCGCGCAAGCGCCGGTGCCGCAGGCCATGGTTATGCCAGCCCCTCTTTCCCACACCTTCATATTCACTTCGGAACGGTTCAATACCTGTACAAATTCCACGTTGGTCTTGCGGGGAAAGGCTGGGTGAGTCTCAAAACGGGGACCCAACCGGGACGGAGAAACTGCCTCAACGTCAGGGACAAAGATAATGCAGTGGGGATTCCCCATGGAAACCGCTGTAATCCGGTAAGCTGTCCCATCGATCTCCAATTCCTCATCAACAACCCGGCCAGGAGCCCCCAACATGGGGATATCTACCCGCTCAAGGCGCGGTTCACCCATATCCACCCTGACCAGCGTTACTTGGCCGTTCTCTATGATCAACTCTGGAATGCGAATGCCGGCCAGGGTTTCCACCCGTATTTTTTTCTTTTTAACCAGGTCGTGCTCAAACAGGTATTTGGCTGCACAGCGGATGACATTGCCGCACATCTCGGCCTCACTGCCGTCGGAATTATAGATGCGCATGTTAACATCGGCTGTACGCGAGGGGAGCAGCGGCACTAAACCGTCTGCGCCGACTCCGAAATGACGATCGCAAATTTTGACGGCCAGTTCTGGAAAACGGTCTAAATCCAGCTCCTGTTCAAAACCGTTGACCAAAACGAAATCGTTGCCCAGACCCTGCACTTTAGTAAATCGCAAGCCTACAGGAACCTCCTTTAGCTTTTAAAACTTGATCCGCCATATATTTTACCCTATTTACACACGCAGGTACATATTATCCTACAAATTTACTTTTTACTGTCTTTTAGGCCATACATATACAACGTTTTGTTATAAGTGTCTGAACTTATTTAATTTTTACAACTATTTCAACTTCCACGGCAGCTCCCAGCGGCAGTTCACTTACCCCGACGGCGGACCTGGCATGCCGTCCCGCCTCTCCGAAAATTTCACCGAGTAACTCTGAAGCCCCGTTGATCACCTTGGGCTGGTTGACAAAACCCGCTGCGCTGTTGACGAAACCGGTTACTTTGACAATCCTTTCCACATGATCAAGGCTGCCTGCCATCTCCCTGACCGCGCTTAAACAGTTGACGGCACAGATTTTTGCCGCTGTATAGCCCTGGTCTTCCGTCAGTTCACACCCCATTTTGCCCTTGTACGCAAGCTTCCCATCCACCAGGGGGAGTTGGCCCGAAGTGTAGATATACTTGCCGACCATAACCGCCGGTACATAGGCCGCTACAGGTTTGGGGACCGGGGGCAGTTTCAAACCCATACTTTCCAGCTTTGCTTCATACATATGCTCATCTCCTTCGTAATCACATAATAACATGCCCATTACAGTTATAGAGATTCTTTTTCGTTTGGCTCATGCTTTGTTATAGGTGGGCTATACTATAAAGAATGTTGACCAAGAAAGGAGCATGCCTGTGCCGGATCATACCGGACCCAGGGGACCTGCCGTCAACCCCAGTTCTTAATACCTTTTGGTAGCCAAGCCGGGGAGCCACCCCGGCTTGTTTTTCGAGATGCCCTTTATCTACCGGCCTCTATGTAATATAATGTAACAGGATCTGCCAGGTTACTATCTTGTCGAATCCCCTAAGAACAGTTTTAGTCTTCAAACGGAGGAATATACCATGCCTTTTGACGGCCTGGTCCTGGCTGCCGTGCGCCAAGAACTTGAGGTAAGATTTTTAGGTGCCCGC
Source organism: Pelotomaculum sp. FP (assembly GCF_004369245.1). NCBI lineage: Bacteria > Bacillati > Bacillota > Clostridia > Eubacteriales > Desulfotomaculaceae > Pelotomaculum > Pelotomaculum sp. FP. The sequence goes on from NZ_QFGB01000001.1 coordinate 53,247, forward strand.
ATAGAAAAAATCTACCAGCCGGAGAGGGATGAACTTGCTCTTATCCTGCACCAGCCCGGCCTGCGGCAGCGGCTGCTCCTCTCGGCCCATGCCCGGGACGCGCGGGTCCACCTGACGGCAACCGCAAAAGAAAATCCCGTCAGCGCTCCCCTATTCTGCATGGTGCTGCGCAAACACCTGGAAGGCGGGCGAATTCTTGCATTTGAACAGCCTGGACTGGAGCGGGTACTGATTATTAAGATTGAATCCCGCGATGAACTGGGACGTTTATCTGAAAAACACCTGGTCTGCGAGATTATGGGCAAACACAGCAACATTATCCTTTTAGACCCGGACTCAAGAATTATCCTTGACGGGATCAGGCGCTACTCGCACTCGGTCAGCCGTTACCGGGAAGTACTGCCGGGCCGGGATTACCTCCCTCCGCCTGCCCAGGGCAAGCTCAATCCCCTGGCGCTGGACGAGGATGGATTCCGCCAGATTTGTCTTGACGCGCCGCTGGAAACCACCCTGCCAAACTTGCTGCAGAAACGTCTGGAAGGCTTAAGCCCTGTCACCTGCCGGGAAATTGTGCACCGGGCCAACCTGCCCCTCGACTTGCCTTTGGACCAGTGCGGTGATTATGACCTGAGAGCCCTGTGGACAGCGCTTTGCACAATAATCATCCCCGCCAGAAAGGGAGAATTTGAACCTTGCCTGCTTACCGGCAAGAAAAGGGAACCCCTGGACTTCGCGGCAATCGACCTCAGCCACACAGGTAAGAATAGCAAGTACAACGGCATGAATGCGCTGCTGGACTTTTTTTTCACCGCCCGCAGCCACCAGCAAAAATTCAGCCTTCAGAAAAACGTTGTTACCGGCTTGCTGAACAAAGAGATTACCCGGCTGGCCAAAAAGGTGTCTATATATAACGAGAGTATGGATGATACAGCAGGGGCTGATCGGCTCAGGCTATACGGTGAACTGCTGACGGCCAACCTTTACCGCCTGGATAAAGGGATTGCGGAAGCTCGCCTGGAAAATTATTACGATCCCTCCTGCCCCCTCGTAACCGTACCCCTCGACCCGCAGTTAACGCCTTTGGAAAATTGCCGGGTTTATTTCAAAAAATATGTTAAAGCAAAGCATACCCGTGCTGCGGTAGAGTCGAGGCTGGCCTTGGCCCGGGAAGAGCTCAGCTACCTGGAAGGGGTTAAAACAACCGTGGAGCAGGCCGGCAGCCAGGCCGAACTGGATGAAATCAGGCAGGAACTAACCGAGCAGGGTTACCTGAAAATGCCCGTCCCACGACCGGGCACAAAGAAAAACAAGAAGGAGCGGCTTATACCCAAGCCTCACTCCTTCCGCTCTTCCGATGGCTTTACAGTTTTCGTGGGTAAAAACAACAAGCAGAACGACTACCTGACTTTGAAAATGGCCGTCCAGGACGATCTTTGGCTGCATACCAAGGATATCCACGGAGCGCACGTGATTATCCGTGCGGAAGGGAGGGAAATCCCTGCCAGGACGCTGGAGGAGGCCGCCGGGTTGGCCGCCTTCTTCAGTAAAGGACGCTCTTCGACAAAGGTGGCGGTAGACTACACCTTGGTCAAGCATGTACACAAGCCCAAGGGAGCAAGGCCCGGCATGGTCATCTACGAACACCAAAAGACCATAATGGCGGCGCCCGATGAGGATAAAGTTGAAATGCTAAGAGCCCCGGAGCCGGACCAAAGTCAAGCCTAATAGAGCTGAAAATAGATATTCATCATACCATAACGAAACCCAAAAAATGTTGGTATGAATTAATGTGAAATTGTTTACAGCCCGATATATACGAGTGTATCGCAATGTAAAGGTCATTGTTAATTGGTTCTCGAAAAGCCTCATGCGTAGTGGGCTTGGGGTTATCCTCCGCTCTCTTCGCAATTCTCCATTTGTGCAACAAGAGTGTCATGCCGACCGCATCTACAGACAGCCATCCGCTAGCTACGCGCTATTCAAGCTTTTCTGCAAGCTACGCACGCGCTAAGGAACGCACCCAGGTGCAGGCTTATACTGCATTTCTTACCGGTCAGTCGTAGGGCGTAGGCTTATACTGACTTGTATCTGGGTCAGGCGTAAGGTGATGATCCCCGGGTATTATTTTTTACGCCTTACGCCTTACGGCCTACGGCTATTTTAGCCCCAAGCCCGCAAGTCAAGCCTTTTCGAACAATATTCTTGAGACAGGTGAGGTAAATGACGTGGAATATGTCTCCCCATTGTCACTCTCCAGTGTGCATTTTCATTGGTAGCTTATACTTGTTTATAGAACAGCGTAATGCTTCTATCTTAACCTGTGTTTAATCCTGCGCGATAAACAGTACTTGTCTTTAAGTTCTGCTGCCCGGCTTGATTGCCGGAATGCCCTGCCGGCAGAGCGGGCATTCCTCTGGCTCGTAAGATACTACCTCCATGGTCAGGAGCGCTTCCGTCCTGACCCCCAGGTCCACCGTGCCGTTGCTGCGGTCAACCAGCACCCCCGCGCCCACGACCTCGCCGCCCAGACCGCGCACAACTTCAATGACCTCCCGTACCGAGCCGCCTGTCGTAACCACGTCCTCAACGACCAGGACTTTTTCCCCCGGTTCAATAGAAAAGCCCCGCCTGAGTTTCATCATGCCGTTTTCTCTCTCTGTAAACAGGCTGCGCACACCCAGCGCCCGTGCCGTTTCATACGAAACGATAATGCCGCCCATGGCCGGACCGATAACTGCCGACACCCCTTCCCCCTGAAACCGTTCCGCCAACTCACGGCAGAGTGTTTCCGTATAATTGGGATGCTGCAAAACCAGGGCGCACTGAAAGTACCGGTCCCCGTGCCGGCCCGAAGTCAGGCGAAAATGGCCGGACAGCAAAGCCCCGGAATCTTGAAAGATTTTAACAACCTCATTTTGTGATAACATGACGCACCTCTCTATTCAAGTATCCGTAAACACTGATATCTTAGACACTCATGCCGCATGAGCAGCATCTGCTGAGAATGAAATAATGCTATTTCCCCTCGCCAGTGAAGTGAATCGTAATATCAACAATCTCCGGATGGTTCCCAATCCGGATCGGCGGACCCCAGGTCCCGAACCCAGACGACACGACAATTTGGAAATCCCCCTTACGGAGGTACCCCCAGTCGGTTTCAAAAATCCTCTTGGTGATCAGGTTAAACGGAAACAACTGCCCCCTGTGAGTATGTCCGGATAGCTGCAGGTCTACGCCCTGCAGCCGGGCTTCTTCCAGATGGCTAGGCTGGTGGTCCAGCAAAATCACCGGAAAGGAGCGGTCAACGCCAGCCATCACTGCTGACAGCTCTTTGCGGCCGGACCCTCCGAAACGTTCTCTCGAGCTGTAGTCGCGTCCGGCGATATAAAAGCTGCCCGCAACTTTAAGACAGTCATCGCGCAACACCGTAACCCCAGCCTCCGAAAGATAATGGCAGGCCTCTTCCGCATGCCCCCCGATGTATTCGTGGTTGCCGAAGACAGCGTAGACCCCGTACCTGGACTTTAGCTTTAAGAAGCTTTCCGACATCTTTTGCTCTACAAAGGGTCCTATATTTTCATCAATAATGTCTCCCGGCAACAACACTATGTCGGGGTCAAGGCTGTTTACCCTGTTGATCATGGCCATAAGCCTGCCATTGTGGACAATATTACCAAGATGGATATCCGACACCACTACCATATGAAGCGACTGCAGACTGCCGGCCTGTTTATCAATGGTAAGATCATAACTGGTGAGCTGCGGGTTCCTTGCATTCCAGGAGCCGTACAGAACAATCCCCAACACCGCCACGACTACAACAAGGCCTGTTACAGCCGGAAACTGCTTCAGGCCGTGCGGTAAAAAATGCAGCCAGCGGTCTGCCAGACGTAACAGGTCGACCAGGATTAATGCCAGTACAAAAAAATTCATGGCAGCCAGCCAGTATGAGCCTACCACCGTCAAGCCCGCGCTTAGCGAGTCCGGCATGAATTGAGCCGCAAACCGGCCGATCAGATAAGAAAAGGCCAGGAAAGAAAAAACAATCCAGTAAACCACACCATACCCGGCGGGTATCAGCCTGCCGAAAGCCTGCCAGCCGCGGATACCGATATAGTAGTTTAGACCCGCAAAAATCATGATAAATGCGGCCAGGAACAGCATTAGTTGTGTTTTCATTACCAACCCGTCTGTAATGGAATTGCGAAAATCATTAAAACTAATTATAACTTGCTCACCGGAAATTTCACACTGCCCTTTAAAGAGTTTTTTCGTCTTTCATAAAAAACAACACTTCCCTGATAAGACTAAAACCCGCCAGTTCAATTGTCACCGGCAGGAGTTTTTTTCCCTTGTATTTATTCTTAAATCTAAGTGTATGTAAACCCGGCTTGCGTTGAGCTCAAGTAATTAAAGTCCGGGTGTTCATTTTTTATTTCAGCAATCAATTTTAAAAACACATCAACTAATCCTGGATCAAATAAAGAGCCGCTGCAGCTCTTTAACTCCGCGCATGCTTCAACGAAATTTTTTGCTTTTTTATACGGCCTGTCTGTAGTCATGGCATCAAAGCTGTCGGTTATCCGGAGGATTCTTGCCTGCAGAGGTATCCCCTCTCCGGCTAGTCCTTCCGGGTAACCCGTTCCATCGTAATTTTCATGATGGTGAATTATAGTGGGGATTACTTTTTTCAAGGAACTTATTGGCCGTACTATATCGCCGCCCCATTCCGGATGCTTTTGTAGAATTGCCAAATCTGAAGGTTTTAAGGCCTCTGTACTATTCAATATATCGCGGCTAATTTCGAGTTTGCCGATATCATGCAGGATAGCGCCATATCTCAGTATAAGCATTTCTTCGGTGGTGAAATTCAGTTTCTCCGCCAGTTTAAGGGAATAATACACCACCCTTTCGGAATGGCCGAAGGTGTACCTGTCCTTAGCGTTGATTATCGTCAGTAAGGTTTTGATGGAATGAAAAAAATCTCTTTCAGCGCCATTAAAACTATCACGAAGGTCATCTATTACTGAAAAGTACAACTGTACTCTGTTCCTGCTGTACTTGGCCTTATACATTGCTTCATCGGCCAGGCGGAGAAGCCCCTCGGGGGTACTGCCTTGCTCCGGAAAGCCGGCCACACCGAGAGAAACCGTAATTCTCCCATTGGGCAGGACTTCCGCTCCCGGAAAGGAATGTGTTTCTATTTTTTTACGAATTCTCTCTGCTATTTTCAGTCCCTCACTATTTGTGTCCGGCACTATTACAGTGAATTCGTCACTACCGTAGCGTGCCGCAAAGCATGGCCGCCATTTCACCACACTATTAATAATACCAGCGACCTGTATGAGCACTTCGTCCCCTTGCTGATAGCCGTAGTTTTTATTATAGAACTTAAAGTAATCGATATCCAGCTTAATTAATGAGAGAGACTTGTTGTTTTTTTCCGCCGACTCAACGCTCTCACGCAGGACTTCCTGAAAGTGCCGGTGGTTTGACATACCGGTCAGGTCATCGGTGTTGGCTAAGAGGGTCAGGTTTTCCCTGGCCACCCTTTCGGTATCGGCAAAACCCCCAAACAGCCAGGCCAGCGTAAATAAAACCATACTGTTGATGATATCCGCCTGAAACTTGACACTTGGGCCGGGTTCAAAACCGGCTTTAAAATCAAAATAAAACAGGATTGCACCGGAAAAACCCGCAGTTATAAGCCCGGCGGTTTTACCAAGGCTTGTCGAGGCAATGATAACCGGTATAATAAAGATAATTTTAACGATACTGTCAGCTTTTCCGGTCAAAAACAAAATACTGACAGCGGTTATATAAGAAAACAAAAGTAAAAATGAATCAGTTAGGTTGGGATTACTTGCCAGCAATACACCCGAAACAATCCTATTCACGATATAATAAAAGACCGCCAGTCCAATGAAAGCTCCCATTAATGAAATAAGTATTAATTTATAGAGACCACCATCCAAAGGAACATTAGTCATAGTAAGAAAGGCCATGAAAAAAATAAGCACGCTTATAACATGTGCTACCAGGATGTGTTCAGAGATGCTTTCTTTTCTTATTTCTTCCCATCTTTTCATAAATACACCCCATTTTAAACGAGGCCGGGTAATCCCGGCCTCGTTTAAAAGGACACCTTATTTTAGTAAAGAAGACGGAACCTTGGGTTGATACCACATGTTAGCACACATTGGTCCTATTACACCGCTACTAGCAAATGATACAAGAAGTGTAAATAAACTAAAAAGAACGGCGTTTTTAATATGTTTCATTCTTATCACCTCCTTTATCAGTAAAATAAAGCAATAACCTATCATAATAACCTACAAGAGCATGTCCTGGTTTTGTTAGCATAAAAGACTGCCAGAATATACTTATATCAATTGCGATAATAAATGAAGCAGTTCTATCAGAAATAAGGATAATTAAGATGACTTGCGCTATTGTTATCAACACAAGCAACAGAAAAGAAAAATACCGCCGGTTTTGAATGTGCCGCTCCGAAACAATTGGCAAATTAACTGGAGCCAACTTGTAAACTATAGTATAAGAAAATAAAACACTAAGGACTGTAAGGATTATTAAAACATATAATGTAAAGTATTGGCCGGCAATGAATGAAAGCTCGGCAAAAGAAGGTATTAACAACATGCTTAATATCGTACATCTAGTTGCAGAGCTGCAGTGGGCGCCACCGGCAAAATTCTTAAAAAGAAACATAACTATTATTAAAATGACAGCTTCTCTAAGTGGTCCTATAAGCCATGCTATTAGCAACACCAAAAGTAATGTTACGGATGTATGAAATATTAATTCTAGACTGTAAGCCACAACTTCCCGGTTATCACTGTCGAGGTTGAGTGCATCACCCATATAGGATGCGATACGCTGGCTAATACCCATTAAATATCATAACCTTCTTTCACTTGTTGTTGTATTAAACCGGTTAAGTTTCTTATTCTTATAGTTTAGAAATATAGCAAGTCCAAGTAAAACGATTTCGTAAGGCAAACAAAAAATACCTCTCAAAAGCGGTGAAACATTAACATCCTCATATGACAGGTGAGTAATATTAAGTAATGGTTCCGCATACAATATCTGCATAGATAGCAATATTACAAAAACTAAAATAGTAAAGCCAAATATTTTTGTAATTTTTTCTTTGGTAACCAATCTCACATATACAGCAAGTGTGATGATCAAAATTAATGTATGTACTCCAAAAGCTATCGGTAAAAGACGAATAAGGTTGGTAAAGGTCTGTAATATGGCTACAATTAATATCTTTTTATAATCAAACCTTAGACGCAGCAAGGCAAAAACTGCTAACGCAAATATAAAACTTTCAGGAAAGTCCTGAAACAGTAGTGAAAGCAACTCTTTTTGATACTGCAGCATCTTCAGCCCCCTGCTTTTTTACCTTAAATTGTAATGTAATTCGGAATTAGCTCGCACTATTAAATATACCAAATAATAACATTATAATAATTGAATCCCATTTAATAATGAGCCTTGCCATTACTGCAAAAATAAGGCACTTGAACTACTGTGCTGTTTTGAAATTTAAGTATTCTACTAACTCCTATATTTTCCTTCAAATTATATTTAAATCTTAATAAAACTTGTGGGAAAGCGTTCAAATAAATAGCCAACATACAAAACTTAATCATCAGCCTGACAAGCTATAACAACGTAAAATCAAAATAATATCTCTCGTTAACCTCATTGTAATAAATAATTAAGTCTTTAATTAATTTCAATAAATTACCATGACAAGACCGATACGGTGAGCTATTTTCAACAAATTCACAATTTATGTAATACACTTACCGGAGTCCTAAATAAATTTCCACCACATTTGAATATACTCCTATTTCCAAGAAATAAATAAGGCCACACCGCTTAAGTGTTGGCCCATTGCTGTACTGCTTGCCAAATGCTATCACTATACATATTCATTACATGCTATGAATTTCAGTTAGTATGGCTTTTACAGCCTCTAGCTGGTCATGAGCCGCAGTGACCGGTCTTCCGACAACCAGGTAGTCAGCCCCTTGCTTCAGAGCCTCCCCGGGTGTCAGGGTCCTCTTCTGGTCATTAATCGCCGTTCCTGCCGGACGTATACCGGGCGTGATGATGGTGAAGTCCGGTCCGCAGGCTTTCCTGATCGCAGCTATCTCCAGTGGTGAAGCTACCACCCCATCCAGGCCGGCCTCCCGCGCCATCAAAGCCCAGGCAACGACGCGGTCCTGAATTGTACCGGAATGACCCATCTCTTGTTTGAATGATTCCTGGTCAAAGCTGGTCAAGACCGTAACTGCCACTACAAGAGGGCGAACTGTACCGGCTTTTTCAGTCTCATCGCGTGCAGCCTCAACCGCTGCCCGCATCATCGCTTTGCCTCCTGCAGCGTGTACATTCAAAATTGCAGCTCCCTGCCTGGTGAGAGCCCGGGTCGCCCCGGCCACAGTGTTGGGGATGTCATGCAGTTTCAGGTCGACAAACACGGGTAATTCTTTCTCCCTCAGCCGGAGCAGGACCTCTTGTCCGGCACTGTAATAAAGCTGCATGCCAACCTTAAACCCACCGGCATAAGGTCCAATTTTTTCAGCGAGCTTTAGCGCTTCCTCGACATTGTCAACGTCAAGGGCAATAATTAGCGGGTTTTTAAAACTGTGCATCTCGTCCTCCGTACTAAATTAATGCTATCTCAGATAATTAGGGATCTCAAAAGGTATTTCAATTAACATTTCAACAAATCCCATATACTGACCGTCTCTGTACCACGGAGTCTGGTACACAAGCTTCTTGACACCGTTCTTTTCGGTCGTGTAACAGTTTACAGTCTGATCTTTGAGCATCGCTGCCAGTTTTTTTCGAGCGCCCTTCGGATGACACTCCAGCAGGTTGGCGCCTATCAACAGCTTACCCCCGTCTTTTGCAAAAACCTGGCAGGATTTTTCGTTCATATCCAAAATTATTCCTTCGGGATCGCAAATGGTAACTGCAACATTGGCATCTCTAACCCAATCTTCCATATGCATAAAAACAACCCCTATCCTTAAAGAAATAACCTCAATATCCCAAAAAAAATGTTCCGGGTACGCATCGCGATCTTATCTTCTACGGGTGCTGCATCAACAGTATGATTGCCTAAGTCTTCATTCTTCGCCGGCACTTCTCAGCGGTACAGTCTACTTCGTTAAGAGTTGCAGCGACAGGGCCAATTAACCGTGCGCAGCCCCGATAAGTTCTTTGATATCGCCGACACCATTTTCGCTTAAGTATTTTTCAATACCCTCCAGCACATCGATAGTGGCGCGAGGGTTGACGAAGTTGGCGGTGCCTATGGCTACGGCGGTGGCTCCGGCTAATATAAATTCCAACGCGTCTGCAGCGGTTGCAATGCCGCCCATGCCGATAATGGGCAGTTTTACAGCCTGGTAGACCTGCCAGACCATGCGCACCGCAACAGGCCTGACGGCGGGACCAGAAAGCCCTCCCATAGTGTTGCCAAGTATGGGACGCCTGGTTTTGATATCAACAGACATACCCAGCAGGGTATTAATCAAGGAAATAGCGTCCGCTCCGGCTTCCGCCACTTTTTCAGCAACAGCCGCGATACTGGTGACATTGGGAGATAGCTTGACTACCACAGGCAGCTCACTGTTCTCTTTGACCGCCCGGGTTACCTCAGCCGCCATGGCCGGGTCGCCGCCGAACTGCATGCCGCCCTTTTTGACATTGGGACAGGATATATTAACCTCCAGCCCGGCCACACCACCAGCCCGGCTGAGCCTGGCAGCGAGCCCGGCGTAATCCTCCAATGTGTCACCGGAAATATTAACAATGACCGGGACGTCGAAGCCGGCCAGGTAGGGCAAAGCCTCGTCGATAAAATGCTCAACACCGGGATTCTGCAGGCCGATTGAGTTGAGCACCCCGGCAGGCGTCTCCACCAACCTGGGGGTCGGGTTCCCGGCGCGCGGCTCCAGGGTTGTCCCTTTTACCACTATAGCGCCAAGCCGGTTTAAATCGATATAAGGAGCGTATTCCGGCCCAAACCCAAAGGTCCCCGAGGCTGTGGTCACCGGGTTTTTCATCCTGATGCCGCCGACGTTGACGGAAAGGTCAGGCTTGGATATTGAAGCATTGTCACTGTCTGAAATCATTCCCAGCTCACCTCCCCTGATTGAAAGACAGGGCCTTCCACACAGACCCGGTGGTATACGGACCCGCCATCCCCGGTCTTTACTTTACAGGCGCAGGACAGGCAGGCGCCCACGCCACAACCCATCCGTTCCTCCAGGGATACTTCACACGGTATCCCCCACCGTGCCGTAATCTCACTTAGCTTTCTCAGCATGCCGTGTGGCCCGCAGGCATAACTTTTATTCATAATTAAATTCTCACCTGCTCCAGGGCCGGGAGCAAAGTCACTATTTTGCAGATAGTTTTCAAAAAGTGTAGTTACACTCCCGTGGAAGTCCCTGGTACCATCATCAGTCGCTATAAATACGCTGTGGCCAAGCTCCTTAATCTCGTTTCCCAAAAGGACCTGTTGGGAGGTAGCGGCGCCCTGAAAGACAGTGGCTTTGATGCCCAGGCCGGCAAGCTCCTGCAAAAAGAAGTAAAGTGGCGCAATTCCAATGCCTCCGGACACTACGATAACTTTTTCATTCCCCTCAGGTATTGTAAAGCCGCGCCCCAGGGGACCAACGATGCTGACCATATCGCCGGATCTGTGCCCGGCCAGAAGAGATGTTCCCCTGCCGGCGACCCGGTAGAGCAGAGACACCTCGCCGGTACGCCTGTCCACCGCGTTTATACTTATTGGCCGGCGCAGGAGGGGGTCATGCGTACTGCCGCAGCGCACGTGCAGAAACTGCCCCGGCCTGGCCCGTTCCGTCACGGATGGAGCTGCCAAATCCATCCGGTAATACCCCGGGATGACTTGTTTGTTTTGAATAACCTTTGCGTCAGTGACAAGAGACAAATCTGAAACCCCCCTTTTGGGTCGTGGGACGTGGGTCGTGAGTCGTGGGTATATACTGCATTTCTATTGGGTCATGGGTATACTGCATTTCTAATAGATTAGATAACCTGCCGCAGAAGTTACGCCGGCAGTAGGATGAAAACGTGAGCCGGTGTGGGTGCGATTTCAATCGCACACGGCGCGCCGGCGCCGCACTTGCCGGATCGGAGGTAGCATTTGTGCGAATAAATTCGCACCTACATTTTTTTCGTGAGTCGTGTGTCGTGGGACATGGGTATATACTGCATTTCTAATGAGTTTAATAAGGCTTTGCCGATATTTCGTGCTCGCATACGTGAGACAAGGGATGGTTCTCACGTCTCACGTCCCACGTCTCACGTCTCACGTCCCATATTACCGGAGGTACTCCTGCAGCGGGACCATTTTGAAATCACCGTCTTCTTTATGGCCGGCCAGCACGTCCAGGATCACCCGTGCGGTGTCCAGTGAGGTCATACAGGGCACACCATGCTCCACTGCCGTGCGGCGAATCTGGAAGCCGTCCCGCTCCGGGTTCTTGCCCCTGGTCAGGGTATTTATGACCAGGTTGACCTTGTTGGCCCTGATGCAGTCAACTATATTCGGGGAACCCTCGTGTACCTTCTTGACCTGGTCGACCGGCAGCCCTGCCTCCTTCAGCATAGCCGCGGTTCCCGCGGTGGCCCGGATTTTATAGCCCAGCTCCGCCAGCCCCTTGATGATGGGCAGGGTCTCTTCCTTGTCCCGGTCGGCGATGGTAACCAGGGCGGTCCCTTCCCTGGGGAACATTCTGCCCGCCGCCAAAATGGCCTTATAAAACGCCCGGTAAAAATCACGGTCAACCCCCATCACCTCACCGGTGGATTTCATCTCCGGCCCCAGTGAAATATCGACCTGGAGCAGCTTGGCGAAGGAGAAGACCGGCACCTTGACGCCTACAAATTCACTTTCCGGGTAAAGCCCGCCCTGGTAGCCCAGTTCCTTTAAGGTCCTGCCCATAATCAGCCTGGTCGCCAGGTTGACCATGGGGATACCGGTAATCTTGCTAATAAACGGTACCGTCCGGCTGGAGCGAGGGTTTACCTCGAGCACATACAGCTGTTCCCCCTGCAGGACGTACTGAATATTAATCAGGCCTTTGACGTTCAGCGCTTTGGCCAGCTGGGTAGTGTAGGCCACCACCTGCTCTTTGGTGCGCCGGCTCAGCGTCTGGGGCGGGTAGACAGCGGTACTGTCACCGGAGTGCACCCCGGCTCTCTCGATATGCTCCATGATGCCCGGGATTAAAACGTCCGTCCCGTCAGAGATGGCGTCAACCTCCAGTTCCTTGCCGGAGATATATTTATCCACCAGCACGGGGTGTTCGGGGGTAACTTTGACGGCGCTGGACATGTAGCCTAAAAGTTCCTCGTGGTTATATACAATCTCCATGGCGCGCCCGCCCAGGACATAGGAAGGCCGGACCAGCACCGGGTAGCCTATATCATTGGCTATAACCACGGCCTCCTCCACGGAAAAGGCAGTCCGCCCGGGCGGTTTGGGTATGCCCAACTCAATCAGAAGTTGATCAAACCTCTCACGGTCCTCCGCCCGGTCAATATCTTCAACGGAGGTGCCGAGGATTTTTATACCGGCGTTTTCCAGGGGCTTGGCCAGGTTGATGGCGGTCTGGCCGCCGAACTGGACGATAACCCCCTCCGGTTTTTCCCGGTCCAAAATGTTCAGCACATTCTCCGCAACCAGAGGTTCGAAATACAGCCGGTCGGCCGTGTCAAAATCTGTGCTGACAGTTTCCGGGTTATTGTTAATGATGATGGCTTCATAATTTTCCTCCTGCAGCGCCCACACCGAGTGCACCGAGCAGTAGTCGAATTCAATTCCCTGACCGATGCGGATGGGCCCGGAACCCAGCACCACCACCTTACGGCGGGTGGAGGCCTCCGCTTCGTCCTCCTGATCGTAAGATGAATAGTAGTAGGGCGTCTCAGCCTCGAACTCGGCGGCGCAGGTGTCGACCATCTTAAACGTAGGCAGGATTCCTTGCTCTTTGCGCAGGGAACGTATATCTGTGACGCTCAGGCCGGTCTTTTTAGCCAGGTAGGCGTCGGAAAAACCGAATTTTTTAGCTCTCTCCAGCAGCCCGGGGCTAAGCTTTGCTGCTCCGGCGGCCTTGATTTCTTCCTCAAGGAGCAGTATGCCCTGGATTTTCTCCAGGAAAAAGTGGTCAATCTTGGTTATTTCGTGGACCTTCTCACAGGTCATGCCCCGGTACAGCGCCTCCGCCACCAGGAACAACCGCTCGTCGTCGGCGCCAGCCAGCCTTGCTTCAAGTTCCTCAAGGCTTAATGTTTCCACACCGGGCAGATCCATGTGATCGAGGCCGATTTCCAGGGAGCGGACGGCTTTTAAAAGCGCCCCCTCAAAGGTGCGGTTGATCGACATGACCTCTCCGGTGGCCTTCATCTGCGTGCCCAGTGTACGGTCCCCCTTGGCAAATTTGTCAAAGGGCCAGCGGGGGTACTTGACAACTACGTAGTCGAGGGCAGGCTCAAAACAGGCGTAGGTTTTGCCGGTAACGGCATTCCTGATTTCATCCAGGTTCAGGCCGATAGCGATCTTGGCGGCCACCTTGGCGATAGGGTAGCCGGTGGCCTTGGAAGCCAGGGCCGAGGAACGGGACACCCGCGGGTTGACCTCAATGACATAGTACTGGAAGCTGGCCGGGTCAAGCGCAAACTGCACATTGCAGCCGCCCTCGATACCCAGGGCGCGGATAATTTTCAGCGAGGCGGTCCGCAAAAGCTGGTATTCCTTATCACTCAAGGTCTGGGAGGGCGCCACCACGATACTGTCCCCGGTATGGATTCCCATGGGGTCAATGTTTTCCATATTGCAAATGGTGATGCAGTTGTCGGCGCCGTCCCGCATCACCTCGTACTCAATTTCCTTCCACCCCACCACACACTGCTCGATCAGCGCCTGGTTGATAATGCTGTATTTCAGACCTTTGGTGGTGATGGCCCTGAGTTCCTCCATGGTGCGGGCAATGCCGCCGCCGGTGCCGCCCAGGGTATAGGCCGGCCTGACAATCAGCGGCAGGCCTACTTTTTCGGCAAAGGCCATTGCTTCATCCAGGGTGGATACGATGGCGCTGTCAGGGACGGGCTCGTTGATGGCCTGCAGCATATCTTTGAACATTTCCCGGTCCTCGGCCCGTTTAATGGCGTCCAGAGGGGTGCCCAGGAGCTTCACCCCCTCCTGTTCCAGTACGCCGGACTCGGCCAACTGGAGGGCCAGGTTGAGGCCCACCTGCCCGCCCAGAGTGGGCAGCAAACCGTCCGGCTTTTCCTGCCGGATAACCCTGGTTACAAATTCCAGGGTCAGGGGCTCGATATAGACACGGTCGGCCATATTGGCGTCCGTCATGATCGTGGCCGGGTTGGAATTAATCAGGACCACTTCCAGTCCTTCTTCCCGCAGGGAGCGGCAGGCCTGGGTGCCGGCATAATCAAACTCTGCCGCCTGGCCGATAACAATGGGGCCGGAGCCAATTACCATAACCTTCTTGATATCTTGCTTGAGCGGCATGTTACGCCTCCTTCCCGGTCATCATGTCCATGAATTGATCAAAGATGTATTCTGAATCCTTCGGCCCTGGTGAGGCCTCCGGGTGATACTGCACTGAAAAAACGGGCAGGAATTTATGCTTTAGCCCTTCCACCGTACCGTCGTTCAAGTTGCGGTGGGAGACAATGACATCCAGGCCCCGCATTGATTCCTCGTCAACAGAGAAACCGTGGTTGTGTGAAGAAATGTAAACCCGGCCGGTAATCAAATCTTTCACCGGGTGGTTGGCTCCGCGGTGGCCGAACTTCATCTTGTAGGTCTTACAACCCATGGCTAAACCCAAAATCTGATGGCCAAGACAAATGCCCAGGATGGGCACGTGACCTACCAGTTCCCTGGCGGTCTTAATCGCATATGGTACGTCGGTGGGATCGCCAGGTCCGTTGGAAAGGACCACCCCGGCCGGGTGCAGGGACATGACTTCTTGAGCGGTGATGTTGTAAGGCGCCACTACCACTTCGCAGTCCCTCTCCTGCAAACAGCGAATGATGTTCTGTTTGGCGCCGAAATCGATCAGCGCCACCCGGCGCCCCGGTCCGGGAAAGGTGTAGCTTTTCGTCGTAGCCACGGTGGGTACAAGCTCCTGCCCGGTCAACTGGGGGCAGTTTTTGGCCCGCTCCACCAGTGCCTGCACGTCGTTGGTAGCGGTGCTGATTACGCCGCGCATGGTCCCGAAACTACGGAGATGTCTGGTCAGAGCCCTGGTATCGATGCCGGAGAGACCTATCACATTCTCCTTTTTAAGGAAGCTGTCGATGGTTTCGGCCAGGCGCCAGTTGCTCGGCTGCCTGCACTCTTCCCGTACCACAAAACCGCGGACAAACGATCTTTTAGACTCGAAATCCTCTTTCATGATACCGTAGTTGCCAATGAGAGGATATGTCATCACCACAATTTGACCGCAATAGGAGGGGTCGGTAAGGACCTCCTGGTAACCGGTCATACCAGTATTGAATACAACTTCTCCCCATCTCTCGCCGGTTGAGCCGAATGCTTCGCCGGTAAATATGGTTCCATCTTCCAGAGCCAGCATTGCCTGCATAAAAACACCTCCGCTATCTAAAAGACTTTTTTTTATGAAATAAACTACCTCTAGGCTAAAACGTCTTTGTAGCAGCCTAATAAGACAGGCACTTGCGGCAATAAGTTATTCCAAGCTATCCGCTATGCGGCGCTCCGCCATCACCAACCGTCCCCCCACAATGGCAGCCCAGGGCAAGCCTTTTAGCGCCCGGCCGGCAAAGGGTGTATTCCTGCCCTTGCTCTCAAAAAGGGACGGGTCCACTGTTTCTGACGCGGTCGGGTCAATGATGGTGATGTCGGCTGGGGCGCCGGCCCCCAGGGTTCCTCCGGGTATGTTCAGCACCCGGGCCGGATGCAGTGTCATCTTCGTCACTGCCTGCAGCGGTGTCAGCACGCCGCCGGCCACCAGTTCGGTCCAGACCAGCCCCATCGCTGTTTCCAGCCCGACCATGCCAAAGGGCGCGCGCTCGTATTCAACATCCTTCTCCTCAATGGTATGCGGGGCATGGTCGGTGGCGATTACATCTATGGTCCCGTCGGCCAGCCCTTCTTTAACCGCAGCCACGTCAAAAGCTGTGCGCAGGGGCGGGTTGACTTTGGTCGATGTATCGTAGCCGACTACCGCTTCATCGGTAAGGGTGAAGTGGTGAGGGGTAACCTCGGCGGTTACCCGGATCCCCCTGGCCTTGGCCTCGCGGACCAACCGCACCGAACCGGCAGTGCTGACGTGGGCGATGTGCAGCTTGCAGCCGGTCTCTTCGGCCAACAAAAGGTCGCGGGCCACCATTACCTCCTCGCTGGATGCGGGTATTCCTTTTAAGCCCAGCAGGGTAGACACGTACCCCTCGTGCATCATCCCACCCAAAGACAACTCTTTATTTTCACAGTGAGAGATGACGGTCATGCCCAGCATCCGGGCGTACTGCATGGCCCGGCGCATCAGACCGGCGTCGGCCACCGGCTGTCCATCATCGGAGAAGGCCGCCGCGCCGGCTTTTTTCATATCGCCCATTTCGGCCAGCTCTTCCCCCCTGCTCCCGCGGGAAATGGCGCCTACCGGATAAACGCGGGCCAGGCCAAGCGCCGCAGCGGTATTTTTTATATATGATACCAGGGCGGCGTTGTCGACTACCGGGTTGGTGTTGGGCATGCAGGCTACAGAGGTAAAGCCCCCGCGCACGGCGGCGCGGGCGCCGGTAAGCAAGGTCTCCTTCGCTTCATAGCCTGGTTCGCGCAGGTGCACATGCATATCAACCAGACCCGGCACAACCAGCTTGCCTGACGCGTCAATTACCTCGGCTCCGGCGGCGCTCAGGTTCCTGCCGATCCCGGCAATTCTGCCGTCAGACAACAAAACATCCTGTTCAAGCATTCTGCCATCCACAGGCTCGACCACTGTACCGCCTCTAATAAGCAGCTTCAATGTGGGCACCTCCTGTCAACAGGTATAATAGCGCCATACGCACCGCAACCCCGTTGGTAACCTGTGTATTAATAACCGATTGCAGGCCGTCAGCCACCTCGGGAGATATCTCCACTCCCCGGTTCATCGGACCCGGATGCATCACCAGGGCGTCCGGGGCGGCCAGTTTGAGCCTGTCCCGGTTCATGCCGAACATGACGGCATACTCACGCAGGCCCGGGAACAGGCCCTGCCGCTGCCTTTCCAACTGGATCCGGAGGATGTTGACCACGTCGGCTCCTTCCAGAGCCTCATCGAGGTCGTTGTAAACGCGGGCGCCTGTCTTCTCGATACCGGGCGGCATCAGGGTGGCCGGACCGGCCAGCCTCACCTCGGCTCCCATCGTGGTGTAGCCCCAGATGTCGGAGCGGGCTACCCGGCTATGCAGGATATCACCGACTATGGCAACTTTGAGTCCTTCCAGCCGGCCCTTCTTTTCCCTTACCGTAAATAGGTCCAATAACGCCTGAGTCGGGTGCTCGTGGGCGCCGTCTCCAGCGTTTATTACTGAAGCGTCCACGGTACGGGCCAGCAGTTCCGGAGCCCCGGCCATGGGGTGGCGCAGTACCACCACATCCGCTCCCATGGACGTGATAGTACGCGCGGTATCCTTAAGGCTTTCTCCTTTGCTGACACTGCTGGTCGCCGCGGCAATGTTGACCACGTCGGCGCTCAAGTATTTTGCCGCCAGTTCAAAGGACGTCCTGGTGCGGGTACTGGCCTCGTAAAAGACCGTCACCACCGTCCGCCCCCGCAGGGTGGGGACCTTTTTTATTTGCCTTTTTATTATTTCCTTCATGGGTTCAGCCGTGTCCAGGATCAGCTTGATTGTCTCAGCCGGGATATTTTTCAGGCTGATCAGATCCTTCCCGTTTATGGCCATAAAACCACCCTCCTTGAAGCTTAAAAATAAAGACCTTGCCCGAAACACCGGGCCAAGGCCGTAAAAGGGAAAACTCTATGGACCCTCCCTTTTCGGCCTCACAGGACCGTTCTTTAAAGGTGGTACCAGATTTAGTCCGGGAGTTCAAGGATAATCACCCTCTCCTCACCGTCAATTTCGTTTAATTTGACTAACGCCTCTTCTTTTCTGGACGTCGGAACATTCTTACCAACGTAATCAGGCCGGATCGGCAATTCCCTGTGGCCCCTGTCAATCAGGACCGCCAATTGGATGACCCTGGGCCTGCCCAGGTCTATCACCGCGTCTAAGGCTGCCCGGATGGTCCTGCCGGTGTAAATCACATCATCCACCAGCACCACCGTCTTGCCGGATACCGAAAAAGGCACCTCGGTCGACCGGACCAGCGGCTGGTAGGCCATGGTGGTCAAATCATCCCGGTAAAGTGTGATGTCAAGGGTGCCTACCGGCACTGAGCTGCCCTCGATATCCTTAATCCGCTCCGCCAGCCGTTCGGCCAGAGGCACTCCCCGGCGGCGGATGCCGATCAGCACAAGATTGCCGGTCCCTTTATTGCGTTCAATGATTTCGTGGGCAATCCTGGTCAGAGACCGGCGGATACCTTCCTGATCCAGGATTTGAGCCTTTTCCCTGGTCATAGAAAACCTCCAGTCCATAAAAAAACCTGCTAACCACCGGTAAGCAGGCCATAGTTGGCTAAAAGCTGGCTATGAATCCTTACCGGCCTCACGGGGCCGACTTCAAGGCTTTTTTCCTTCCATATATCTTACAGTAAAACAGGAAAAGTGTCAATGAAAAACTAACGACGTTTCGTGATCTATGGTTGGAGACACATACTGGTCCAATAAAACGTCAAATACGGTTGATTCCCACAAAGATCAGGGCGACACCTAAAATAATCAGGCCCATCCCGCCTGGGGAAATCCTGCCGGCCAGGCCCACCAGGCCCAGGCTGGTTACGGTGAGCAGGATTGTCGGGCCAATCAGAGCCAATAACGCGTTAATCTTGAAAGCAGTCTCGACCCGCCCAAACTTGAGCATCAACATGGCAGCCGTGAATTCTATGGCAGCGGACAGGATCCTTAACCCCGCCATCCCGAACACTATTTTTTCAATAAACATTGAAAACCCCTCCACCCTGCTTTTTACATTTCATATGCAAGTCCGGGGAGATAAATGCCGGACCTTAATTTACAGCTGATTGATTTTGTGACAAGCCGTATACGTATTCAGTAAGGTAACACTTTTGTTCAGCAATGAATATCTTGAACCGGAGGCCTTCCCCCAATATTGTGACGGGGAGTGGTCGCCATTAGCCACAAAGTGCTGGCAGTCACGAAAGGAGCCTTATCAATGGGTGGACAAGCACGTTCCAATATGTGGATGGACCTATTGGATTTCCCTCTGCAGGGGAGATCCGGAAAACCAAGGACCCAGGGACTTACCATGGTTATAGATAAGGGCTTGGGCCTGAATGCAACAAAAGATTTATTGAAAACAGCCGGTGAATATATAGATTTTATAAAACTCGGCTTCGGTACATCAGGCCTGTACCCCCAGGATCTCCTGGAAGAAAAAATCAACCTGGTCAAGTCTTATGGTATTGATATATACCCCGGCGGTACCTTCCTGGAGATTGCGGTGCTGCAGGGAAAGCTCAAAGATTACCTGACTTATGCCAAGGACCTCGGCTACACCGCCGTGGAAATTTCCGACGGCACCATTAAAATAACACCAGAGGTGAGAGAGCGGGCTATATGTATGGCCCTGCAACATGATTTAAAAGTATTGACCGAGGTTGGCAATAAAGACCCGCGGGACCGGGCCGAAGTCGGCCACTATATCGAACAAATTCTGAGCGACCTGGAACAGGGAGCTTTCAAGGTCATCCTGGAAGGCCGCGAGTCAGGCAAAGGCGCCGGCTTCTATGACCCGGAGGGACGCTTCCTGGCAGACGAGGTGGAACAAGTGCTCGCAGCCGTGGGCGACCCTCAGCCGTTGATTTGGGAGACCCCGCTGAAACAGCAGCAGCTGGAATTAATCCTCCGCTTCGGCCCGAACGTCAACCTGGGAAATATCGCTCCTGCAGAGCTGCTGTCCCTGGAAGCCCTGCGCGTAGGACTGCGGGGAGATACGCTCCGCCCGGTTTGCCGGAAGAAAGAATAAACTTAGCAGAGCCTTTCATGATATTAGGGAAGCCTTTTGAAGGCTTCCCTAATATCAATCACCTTATTTTTTTTTGTCCATATAATAACCCTGATGAAAATAAGTTTATTGGGTTACTGCTCATCGTCTGGGATTGATTACATCTAAGGTATATTTTTGAGCATCTCACTAGCATCAGTTACTTCAACCCCGGCCGGAAGTTGGAACGTATCAGCCGGCTGTTTACCTATCTTCAAGTTCTTAAACTCCACAATTGTTTTCTCCCCGTTGGGATCAGTCGACTCTATCCTTATGGGGATACCGTAATCCTGTCGCACCCACATCTTTGACTGTTCCTTCCTATCAGGGCTGGTGACTGTTACCACCTTGCACTCCACCCCATCGTAAGTCACCGTATCAACAACTTTGTACTTATCGGGGCTTATGTCGGCATCCTTTGTAAAGTCGGCCGGAGTTTCAGTCTTTTGCTCGCCAAGTTGATCGGAGGTCAATTTCATCGCCCTGCGCTCTTCAGGAAAATAGGTGTAAAAGGTGTTCCCGTCAACAATACTAATAATGTTTTTACCTTCCACAACTGAATCGGTTTTAATCTTACTACCTTCTACCCAAACCTTACTATTAATGGTGATGTCTTTGGATGTAATAATATAATCGTAGGACATGCCCTCGATCTGCTCACCTTTGGCAAAAAGACTCTCAACAGAATCATCCGCAACATCTTGCGCGGCGCCTTTGTCCGCAGTCTGCCCTCCGGCCGGCTGGCTGCTGTTCTCCTTGTTGCCACCGCAACCCACCAGGCTAAACACAATTAAAACCATAACCAGCAATAAAGAAAATAAGTTTAGCTTCTTCATAAATAACCTCCTTAAATTTGGAATTGTTATCATAAACAGATAAGGGTTTAAGCCTTACTTGTTATTTTCTAAAACTTTTTTAAGAATTAATAAACGGTATAATTTTCAATGTTTTTTATATTTAAGAATGATAATACTACTGGCAAGGGAGGTGATCTATATATATCGTGACCGGATATCCCGTTCAGATATGACGGTTCTAACACTCGTTTCGGCAGCTATGACCATTCCCTTTCTCTATTTGGCAAAAGACATAGCCAAATCATTACGGATCATAGCAAATAAAAAATCAGGCGCTCCTGAATATGGGAAAAACCCTTAAATCAAGCAGCCAGGGTTCGACTGTATGCTGGGGTTAAGGCAGGCCCTGGAAATAGAATTGGGCCTGCTTTAATATTCATGCTCGACTGAAAAACATAGCCCCCGTAGAAAAAATGCCCTGTTTGCAGCAACACCTGCTTTGCTGCTCGTCAGTTCAACCGGGTTCATTTACATGCTCTGGTTCTCAGCCTCACCTTGCATACCAACTAAAAGTCGCTTGACATACACTATTCCGCAGATAAAATTATTTGACACCTGCCATAATTTTCCCTTTGGATAATTTGTTGAAATATTATTCTTTTATGAAATAATTAACAGAAGGCGAGCAACTTCCATCAAATTGCTGGGGCTAATGTAAGAGGTTGGCAATATTGAGAACGGGGTTTCATATATTACATGAGGAGTGATAGTTGAAAGCCGGGTGGAAGCTGTTGTCCGGGGTAAATATACTTGTAGGCCTGCTTTTAATCGGAATAATGGCAAAAAGCAACCTGATTGCTACAGCCGCCTGTCTGCTTCTGATTTTAAAATTCACCAACCTGAAAATGATGTTTCCACTGCTTGAGCGACGCGGCTTGGAACTGGGGCTGCTCTTTTTAATTCTCTCGATCCTGGTGCCTTTGGCTAACGGCCGGGTATCCGAACGGGACATCATCTATAATATGACTTCCCTGCCCGGACTCCTGGCCATCGCCGGAGGGGCGCTGGCCACTTACCTGAACACCATCGGGATCAGGCTTATGAAAATTGACCCGGAAATAGTATTCGGGCTGGTGATCGGGTCGATTTTCGGCATTGTTTTCCTGCACGGGGTGCCGGTCGGCCCGCTGATGGCCGCCGGCATAGCAGCCTTATTCACCGGGTTCACACGCTTCCTCAGGCGTTAAGTGATCAAGAACATCCTGCAAAACTTTAGGCAGGGGGGCTTTAAATTCCAGATACCGTCCACTGCGCGGGTGGCTGAAGCCAAGCAGCCCCGCGTGCAGGAACTGCCCGTCCAGGTTAAAATGGGCCCTGGCAGGACCATACTTGGGATCCCCTACCACCGGATATCCGATAAACGACATGTGCACTCTGATCTGGTGGGTACGCCCGGTCTTTAGCTTTAATTCGAGGTAAGTATAACCATGATAGCGGCCCAGAACCCTGTAGGTGGTTACAGCCTGCTTGCCGTTTTTCTGCACCACGGCCATCCGCTGTCTGTCACGGGGATCGCGCCCGATAGGGGCGTCTACTTCGCCTGCCTTCTCCTTGACCCGCCCGTGCACCAGCGCCAGGTAGCGGCGGTTGACCTGCCTGTCTTTAAATTGCTGGGCCAGGGAGGCATGGGCTGCGTCGTTTTTGGCCGCCACGAGCAGGCCGGAAGTATCCTTATCCAGCCGGTGGACAATTCCCGGACGCATCACGCCGTTGATCCCCGAGAGATCGCGGCAGTGGTAAAGAAGGGCGTTCACCAGGGTACCCGAGTAATTCCCTTCGGCCGGGTGCACCACCATCCCGCGGGGTTTATTGACTACAACCACGTCGGCGTCCTCATAGTAAATGTCAAGAGCTACCGGCTCGGCAACTACCTCAAGCGCCTCCAATTCCGGCGTCTGGAGGCAGACCAAATCCCCCGACTTCAAGCGGCAATTGGCCCGCGCCGGTTGAGAGTTGACTGTCGCCATTCTCTCCGAGATCAGCTTTTGGATATATGAACGGGTTAGCTCATCCACCTGCTCTGCCAGGTAAACATCCAGTCTTTTTCCAGCGTCTTCATCATCAACGGTAAAGGAGTTCTCCATCTATGCTGCTACAACCCACTTTCCTTTTCAGGTTCTTTTTTGGACCGGTCCTTAACCAGCTCCAGGACCAGCAGACAGGCACCGATCACTATGGCGGTGTCGGCCAGATTGAATACAGGCCAGACCCGGAAGTCCAAAAAGTCCACGACCTGGCCGTATCGCAACCGGTCGGCCAGGTTCCCCAGGGCTCCGCCCACGATCAAGCTCAGACCATAGCGGAGTAAAGGACTCCCCGCGCGAATTCGCCGGTATCCCACAATTACCCCGGCCAGCATTATTACCGTAACGGTCACTAAGAGGGGAGTCTGGTAAGCCATCAGACCAAAAGCAGCGCCGGGGTTAAGGATGTAGGTCAAATGAAAAAAATGCGGCGCTACCGGGATCGACTCTCCCTGGTACATCCAAAGCTGCACGGCGGCTTTAGAGACCTGGTCCAACAAAAAGGTTGCCAATATCATTAAGAAGAACATTTCATCACCAATACTAATTTTACCATTTTTTCAGGCTCTGCGCATCCCGTCAAGGAGACATTTAGTCATCAACCTATATCGTTCTCCGGTGACAGTGTCTCCTCAAAACTGCCTGAAAATAATCTGAGAAATTTTTGCCCAGTAAAATATTAACAAATAATTATGTAATAATTAAATCCTTTATGGGCATGATACTATCACAAGGGTTCGTAATGGCCGAGCCAAGAGCGTTACAGGGTCAAATGGCTCTGTAATGGTCGGCCAAAGGTCGGTATCGGGTCATAATGGTTCGATGCCGGCCGGAGGGAAGATCGGTGGATGTTCCGGCAGGTTCTGCAGCAGTCCAAAATGATTGCTGCAGGGTCGTAAGGGATATTCATCGGTCGAGCTAAGATTACCATGGGTGTCGGCATGCTTTTACTTCGGTACAGCAAGAGGTTTACAGCAGTCGAAAGATTGCTGTGGGCTTCCTAGGCATGCATGGTAGTCGAGCAAAGGTCATTACGGGTTCCGTAATGGTCTATGGCAGTCGAAAGATTGTCATGGGCTATGCAGGGATGCGTAGTGGCTGTAGCGTAGGTCATTGCGGGCTCTTAACATAGAAACCTTCCTCTTTTGAGGAAGGTTTCTTGTTTAAACCTGAGCGATAGCCTGCGAAGCTCTACTGCGAGGAGAGCCTCAAGGAGTGCAACAAGTTCAACAACATCAACCGCAACCTGATTGCTTCAGTGAAGACGATCCAGAACAACGGGATGGAGGTCAGCGCCGGCTTCATCGTCGGATTTGACAGCGACACCCATCCATTTTCGAGCGGCAGATCAACTTCATCAAGCAGAGCGGCATCATCAACGCCATGGTGGGGTTGCTGAGCGCTCCCAGCGGGACGCGGCTATTTGAGCGCCTGAAGCGGGAGAATCGGTTGCTGTCCGATTTTACAGGTAACAACACTGACTTCTCTTCTTTAAACTTCATCCCCAAAATGAACCCTCAGAAGCTGCTGGAGGGCTATCAGAGCATCATCACCGCCATCTATGACCCGGCTGCCTTCTACGATCGGGTATACAAGTTTTTCAAGGAGTTCAAGCCGATTAAGCGGAAGCGTGCCGAACGCTTCCAACTGGTCTACATCAAGGCACTACTGAAGGCGATGTTCTATCTGGGCATACTGGAGAAAGGCCGGCGCCACTACTGGAAGCTCCTGATCAAAACCACCTTCCGCTACCCGCGCTTCCTACCGGAAGCGGTGAGCTTTTCCATCAAAGGCTTCCACTACCGGAAGATGTTCAGGCAAATGGTGCGTTTGGAGGGAGAGGTCTAAGCATCATGCCACCCGACCCGCCATCAGACGCACAGGGGGACGGTTCTCATGTGCGTCCCAGGTTCTGCTTTCTTACAATATGCAATGGCAGTCCGGTGACTTTGGATAGAAAGCAGTAAAACGATATACCAGGTCAACTGTGTTGGAGCATGATCGCCTTCCAAATAAAGTGGCCGGATGTTTTTGTCAGCAGGGGCCAAGTTACAAATTTTTAATAAATAACCGTACCACATCGGCCCCACCTATCAATGTTCCTATTGAGCCTCCTAAGTTTGCTGAAGTAACTATTAGTAGAATCCTGGTTACCTTATTATTCCAGAATCCTTTAATACTAAAAACATCTTCACTGAGATTCTCAAAGTCTCTTACACTCGGTCGACGTATATAGGCTTGCGTAAGTCCGGCAAACCACCCCGCTGCAATCAAAGGATGCAAGGTAGTTATGGGTGCTACAACAAAGGCGGTGAGAACGGAAAGCGGATGTCCAAAAGCAATCGCAGTTCCAAGTGCTGCAAAAGTTCCTGTCCATAACACCCAACTCATTGATTGCTGGGCTCCAACAGAAGGGTTGAGAATAAAGGTATAGACAATAAGTGCAAGAATCAGGATGGGAATTGTCCACCCAATAATCATAGGTACTTTGGATTTAGCAGGAAGCTGAGATAATGCCGCTAAATCATGTTCTTTGTATATCTCTTCTTTAATACCGGGAACATGTGCAGCTCCCAGAACAGCAACGACCTTGTTTCCCGGAGCTTCTTTGATTTTCTGGGCCAAATATTGATCGCGCTCATCAATTAAGGGGAGCTTTAACTTGGGAAAGGATCTTGTAAAATCATTGAGTATGGAGTTAAGCATATCCTGAGATTTCAATTTTTTCAGTTCCTCTTCCGTTATACTTTCATTACTGAAAATACTAAGGATGATCTCGGTAATAAGCCTGACTTTTCCCCAGAGCCCAACACTATGCCAAATACGGGAAAAGGTTATTTGAATGTTTCGATCGGCTAATACCAAGTTGGCGCCTATTTCTTTTGCTGATTCAATTCCCTGAATCATTTCTTGTCCGGCATTAATACCAAATTGTCTGGCTATGCGCTTTTGAAAGGATGAAATCACAAGATTTATTAAAAGCAAAGTGGCTTTTTTTTCTTTAAGAATTTTAAAAATATCGGTATCTTTCCATTTGTTCCCTTCTGTTACTGTTTGATACCTTTGCTCATCCAATTCGATACATACAGAGTCCGGCCTTTCGGACTCAATAACTTCCTTTACCTGTTCTGCGCTGTGTTTTGATACGTGAACAGTTCCAATAAGTATGAATTCTTTACCATCTAAGTATAGTCTCGTAATGTTTTCATTTTCTTCAGACATAGATACCTTCCTTTACGCTCTTCTTATGCAACAACTTACTACCAATGCAATCATTATACAATAATAAAGTGCGCCTTGGCTATGCGATTAACGGGATTATCGTCACCGGCTCCGCTTTAACAGAGCTATTTGTACTGCAGGCGGGTGATGCTGCCGGGCATGATAGTGGCTGAGGAAAACCTGCATAACAAGCTAAAAAACTAACTGTAGAATCTTGAGCTTGTCACGTGCGTATTTCGGCCGCATCCGGACACGAATTCCGGTAGTATCCGGACAGTGTAACGGAATTATTCGGACAGCATTTCGGCTTAATAGTCCGGACACCTTGTCGAGATTATCAAATTACTGGTACCCTTGTAGCAGAATGTGTAAAGGCGGCCAGAATATGAGGAGACTCGACATGCTGAAAGCAAGAGAAATTCTAAGGCTCAGACACGATTTAGGCTTGTCCCTGAGGGAAATTGGCAAATCGTGCAATTGTGGTAAAAGCACCGTTTCTGAGGTACTTGAACGAGCAGAAAAAGCCAAAATAGCCTGGCCGATACAGATGAGCGACAAACAACTAATGTCACTGCTCTATCCTCCGATAGAAAGCAAGAATTCACCACAGGAACCCAACATGGAATATGTTTTCTGCGAAATGAAGAAAAAAAGTGTCACACTTATGCTCCTGTGGGAAGAATACAAAGCCAAACATCCTGACGGGATCATGTATACTCAATTCTGCGAGCGTTACCGGAACTTCAAGAAGGCTAACGATATTACCATGCACAAGGAACATAAAACCGGTGAAGAGGTCGAGGTCGATTGGGCCAAATGTAAAGCTTTACATTTCATCCAGTCCACTTCCATAACTTCGCCGGGCTTGTGGTTTAGGTGCAAGGTCGCTTTGGTTTTGCGGACATAGTCGTTGTAGTATTTATTGAACTGGGTGGATTTGTACGGAATCTCCCCAGCCTCACGACATTGATCGCAGTACTCCACCCAAAGAAGAGTAAGTGTGACGCTGCTTTTGGCCATCTCACGATGGATATACTCATAATTTGGCATCTTGTAGTTTGCCTTTAGTGCGTTGGGTGGGAACAGCTTTTCTGAAAGCTCCTTGTTGCTCAAATCCTGCACATGCTTCCAGTCAAGACCACAGTCAACTGCACGTTTCAGAACATTTGCCACAGTATTTCTTGAACACTCGCAGGCGGTTGCTATGTCCTGCTTGTTGATCCCAAGGTCTCCAAGTCTCAGGATCTCTCTGTAATTGGTCATCCGCATGACCTCCTATGAATTTATTTGCGTCGAAATTATGACACATAAATTCATTATATAGAGGCATGCAGACACTATTTTCCAATGCATAATCCGCGCGGTGACCATGCACAATTTCAGCGGTCAGAGTGCTCAATCTCGGCGGTTAACTTGCACATTCTGCGGCGGCATATTCACTTAAAGCTTCTTGTTTACAAAAACCGTCAGTTTTTTTGCAACGCTAGTGCTTGGAATTATTACATTAAACCTGATTTAAGGCATTGCTCCGCATAATAGTGATAAGAAATCTGCTACCATATCTCCCTTGTATTACTTAAATATTCCGAAAGGCATAAAAATTATCACTAAAGGTCCTATTACGAAAGCAACTACTAAAAGAACTAGGATTACAATACGCCGCACCTTTCTAAGTTCAATAACCAATAGATTCACCCTCCTATTTTTAAAATTATTTCAGAACGCAAATTGACGGATGGAAACATGGTTTAAAGGAAAATCAAGTGGAATTTACACTTACCAGCTTTGGAATGACTACCATTGCCTTATTCTTTTTTTGGGGATAAAAGCTAATTTTTGATACTTTAGAAGTCCTGCTGTATCAAGGGCTTACAGTTTTCCAATTAGCTCTAATCGTATAAGAAATATTGTTTTTCTTTAATTTTGATGCTAACATTTGTTTACCCACACGATTTAGCGAGGAACCGAATCATGTTTAATTCTGGGGAGGACAAAGCAAGCAATCTTATCGGGTTCTTCTACTGATCCACCTTCAATATAAGCACGAGCTCTGCATCCACCTCTGCATAAGGATGCATGTTGGCATCTATCGATACGATTACATTGAAAATTACGGTAACGATTAAATCCTTCACCATACTCCCAAATTTCCTTTATACTTCTGTCGCGAATATTTCCGCTCCCAAATTTAGGATTCGTAGAATGGCTTAACACCTCGCATAAGCCAGTCTCCCCAACTGCAGATATAAACATACGAAAAGAGCCTACACCACAACTAGGGGCGATAGGTCCATCATTATCGATTTGCTCTACAGGGTGTCTGCCCTGAATTACAATATTGCTAGTAATTTTTGCTTCATATGCTGATGCGAGCATATCGGCAAATTGTTGTTCAGGTAAATTAAGATAGTTGCTCTCTTTTCCTCTGCCGAGCGACATAATATTTGATATTCTCCACGAAAAACCTAGGCGTCTAATGATCTGTATTAACTCATAAAATTCATTTCTGTTGGATTTATGTAGTATCACATTAATACGTAACGCGATTCCTTTTTCTTTCAATTTCGCTATCGTTCGACAAACCTTATTATAAGCTCCTTTAGTCCCTTGGAAGCGATCATGTGTTGGGCCTAAACCAGTTATAGTAGTTGCCAATTGGCGGAGTTTTAGTTTTGCAAGCTCTCCAATCATTGCATCGTCAATTAACGTAGCATTGGTAAAAATGTCAATGACCATGCCTTTAAAGCGCAAATAATGGAGAATATCAAGGATATCATCACGCAGAAATATTTCACCACCTGTCAAAGAAAAACGCCACACACCCAACTCTACCGCATCATCGATTAATCTCTTGATCTCTTCATTAGATAACTCTTTACTTTTTGCTCCAGCAATTGGAGGTACATAGCAGTGAATACATTTGAGGTTGCATCTCGTAGTGAGCTCTAGAGAAATCATATCAAGGGGCGGCTTGGTATAACTTTTTCTCATTCCATAGCAATACTCTTTTGGTTGTCCTTCAACTAGTATTCCTACTCTAAACATATCTGAGATGCAGTCCAAGATTTCTGTTTCAAGGAATATATCACATTTTTGAGCAGCATAAACAGGAACTTTTTTTGGTCTCTGGCCTTGCATCAATAGTTTGATGGTTTTTAGCATAAGTGGACTTACAGAGTTTACTTGGGTTAACGAAGGAACATGATAGAGTCTACCTCGCTCGCCCAAACTATCTTCTATGACAACAAAATTATCAGATAATCTCAATAATGAGCTTTCCAAATATTCTCCCTCCGCGCTATTTATCCTCAAGCTTAATTAGTCTATGATTCAACATAATAAAAAGAGAACTTAAAGCACTGCTTCCAAAATGTTGGATGATCTCCCCGATTGTTGTACTGCTATCTATCATGGCCCATATCTTACTATTTTCCCCAATATGCGGCAAACCAGAAAACACATAATTTTCGTTCCAACGAGAAATTATTTTTACAGGCTTTTTATTAAGTAGACATTGGTATGATATGACTTCAGACATACCAAAAATATAGCCGATGATGCACTTAAAAACATAAATAATTTCTTTTACAGTATCTAAACCATGTCTGGATAGTCTTTTCATACGACTGAAGTCATCATTGCCGTTTATGTCAGCCCATTTAAACCTAATGGCCATAGTTATCGGCAAAAGAATGGGAAGAAAATAGATTCTAGGTTTGCTCGACTCAAAAAACCCTAAAACTAAACCAAGATGAATAAAAATAACTAAAAAAACACACCCAAAAGTAGCCATCGCTATTGGGCCTCCAGCGAAATACCGGTACTGGATCGAAGGTGATGCAGGAATTCCAAATATACAGTCAGTTGATATGGCTTGCCATAGTCCCCAAGTATAATAACGAATGCTAACCTGTACTAAACCCTTGCTTTCTGCAATGGCTATCGCGGCGTGCCCAAATTCGTGGATAGCTAAAAGAAACCATATAATCAATACAGCAAAGACATAATACTTAACTAGATTTAATAATATGAACTGTTGTTTCGTTAAGTCAACAAGGATCATTAAAATTAATATTAACGAATAAACCCGTTGAAGTCTGACCAAAGCTTCAATAAGTATGCATAAAAATATCTTCCATGGTTTTGAGTTACTTTCAACGGATATATTATACGCTCTAATATTAGCAATATTCATTAATTATCTTCCTAATAGAAATAGTCCTTAATGGTTCGATTCCAGCTCAGCCCCCATTTGACAACCCAATCGTGTAAATCCACCAAAATACTAGGTATTTTAGAGATTAAGAGGATGTTTCAATATATCACTAATTAATAATATATCAACATAATTAGTCAGCACCCTGCTCGGTTAACCAGTTTATTACAATAACCGTGTTATGAACATGCTGATTACCGTAAAAAACAAAACATAAAACTAGCAATAGGTGTAATCAGAGCAAAAATCTGATTTTTTATTGGATGCGTTTTAAAGTATCAAAATTTCTTAACACATATTACTAACCGATCACGTATGAATCAGTCAGTCATAAAACCCGGGACAGTGAAGGAAACCCCATTTTATTCTAACAACCGATTTTAGCATGGACACTTTTGAGATTCAGAAATATACCGTTAAGATGGCAAGGAGAGCTGTTTTTTTAATGGCTAAAACAACACCTTAAGATAAAAAGGTTCTTTGGTACCAGTGATAGCGCTGTATACGGCCAGATATGGATAGCTCTTATAACGTATTGCTTGCTGATGATGACACGCTTGACCTGCCTGTGAAAATAACTTTTTGGCTATCTTGCGTCTTATTGCCGACCAACTCTATAGTCCCTATGCTGTCTTAATTGAGGTCCTGAAAAAGTCTCCGGTCAGGCCATCCCGTGGCAGGTGAAGAAAAGAGCATCATGAAAGCTTTAATCTATTGGTAAAACAAATTGATGTTGAGGCTACTGAGTTCTTAAATACTGTTGATGTAGAGCTATTTTACTTATAGGCCGCATCGTAGAAAGAAATATAGGCAGAAAATGTGGATCAGAGTTATCTTTTATGGAGCCGTTGTCCTTTTAATCTGGTAAAAAAATTCGTCTAAATATTGCGAATTAGACGCTCTTCTGTTGCGAGTAACCTAAAACTTCTTGTTTACAAGAGCCGTCGCTTTTTATGCAACGCTAGAGATAAGCTATATAGAATAGGTTTTTAATATAACGATTTTGTTGGTTCTGTCCCAACTGACTTGTGATATTATTACATTAAATTGATAAGTCATGCAATTTTACTATTTGTTGATTCATATCTTCTAATAGTCTCTCCATTTTGTGCCCTTTATGCCACATAGCAGTTTCAATGCTACTTTTAAGAACAGAACATCTTGGATCATGTCCATCAATGTTACCAGTATGCCATAATGCCCGTACTCGACAACCACCACCACAGAAATGCCGGAGCCAGCAAGCTTGGCATCCCTTTATAGAAGTATCTACGCTAAACTTGCTGTATTTGTCAGCAGCTCTTTCATAAATATTTCTTATTGATTCCTGCTTTAAAGTGCCAAGTACATACTGTTTCTGTTGTAATGCATGGCAGGGAAATACAAACCCATCGGGTGAAATGCTAAGTTGATTAATTCCTAGACCACAATTCTTCTTAGGAATCCTATGATAGATGAAATCATAGGGGAGATCTGCCACCGTCAATGAAAAAATAGGCTTATGCTGTTCAATAATTTCTCTTATGGATCTAAATTGTTCACCGGCTTCCCGTATAGTAGACACATAGGCTCGGTAAGCACGATTTGAAGCATGTACGTATTCCGCATTTGACACTTCCAGACCTTCTGTATCTTTTCCAACAGGTATGAGCCGAATAAGCGACAAGTTACATTCTAAATCATGGGCAAATTTTACCATCTCTGCTGTCTTATTGACATTATTTTTGTTTACAACCATCGATAAAGTGATCTTTCTTACTTTGCTAGCCTTTAACGACTGTATGGCTGATATAATTAAATTGAAGGTTCCAGGGCGGATTGATTCATGCGTCTGTTGATCAGGACCATCTAATGAGATATGTACATTACTAAATTTCTCGGCAATAGTTTTCGCGTTCATTTCGTCTATCTGAGTCCCATTTGTAACCAAAACAGTATCAGCTTCGATTCCTTTTGGCAAAATTTCAAAAAGATCTTTCCTAAGCAAAGGTTCTCCCCCAGAGATATTAATTTGCCTTACCTCCATCTCAAGCAAATCACATATTAGATTGCGTAAAGTCGTAGTGTTCATCTCGTCTTCTAGCTTGTTACCTGCTTGATAATAGCAATAAGCACACTTCAAATTACATTGATTAGTTACATTGATGGTGACGCTTTCTAGGCCTGATTGCGATTCTATTGTAGTTTGTTCTCCCAAAATTAATCCCGCTTTTTTGGCATCAAGAACAAATTGGATTATATCTTCTCTTATTAGTTCAACTGGAACTGCATATTCATCAGCGACTCTATTAACTATCCCATCAAGCGTATAATTCGAGTCACAACATGATAGTATTAAATGACCAATGTCATTTGTTCTGATCCATGCTATAGTCTCAGGATCTACCGCTAAGTATTCATCGCCTTTATTTCTAAATATTATATTTTTAGGGGAAACCGGGCGTGAATTTAAAATATTAGCTATTAACTTATTATCTTGACTTTTCATAACTCTATACCCTCCAAGTAATCCAGCTTCTCTTCATTCCTAGACTTTTGGAAAACCATTATGTTTTCAGTGTTCCCCAATATATTTTATTCCCTCCTATACACCCTGAAAACAAATCGCACACCTCATACTATTATGTTTGGGGATTGTGATTTGTGTTTCGAACGCCTTAATCGAATATTTTCTATTTTCTTTATGTCGTCACGAAACAACTCGGAGGCCTTATAATACCATCTCTGAATATCCTGTCTAGTTAAGTACTTAGTGCTTATGTTGGAATAAATGAGCTGGTGAGTATCCCAACCTTTAGAATAAATCGTAACACCTAGCTTTTCTCGATTTCTGTAAAGATATGTTCCGGGATAAGGTGTACACATGCCAAAAAATGGGGTAACTCCGTAACTGTCACGTAGATGCTTCGCAAATTCTAGCGTCTGCCGTACTGTGTCATGAGTATCTGAGTGATGTCCTATTATAAATGAGCAAGCAATAAACCTGATTCCTGCCTCTCTAGCCCACCTAACGGCAACTTCTATCTGTTCTACTGTAATATTCTTCCTTATAGAATACAAAACGCTTTGGACTCCCGACTCAACGCCAAATTGTATTGCATCGCAACCACTTTCAACCATTAATGTAAGTAGTTCCCTCGATACGTCGTCAACCCTTGATTCGCAGCCCCAAGCAAAACCGCTGTTACTTTTGTTGTAGTAGTGGCAGAAAGCCCTTGTTCGTTCGGGAAAAGCCGTAAATGTATCATCGACTACTGTTATATAGTCGATTTTAAAAATACGCCTCATTTCTTCTATTTCTAATATCACATTATCTATCCCTCTTGTTCGGTATCTTCCACCTGATATTGCTCCAGCAGCACAGAAGATACAGCTTCCGGGGCATCCCCTGCTCGTAATAATAGTCCCTGGCATCGGGTATTCTTCCATATCTATTGCAGTGCGGAGTGGAAAGGGTAACTGGTCTAATTCTTTAATATAGGGTCGGCCTGGATTTCTAACTATTTCTACATCTTTTCCAGTGTTCATTTTGTATGTTATTCCTTTAATCTCATTCAGCGAACCTCGCTGCTGAAGAAAATAATCAGCCAATTCTGCCATGGACAGTTCACCTTCGCCCCTGACGATAATGTCAACTGCTTCGTGTTGCAATGTCTCTTCATCCATGAAAGTTACGTGTGGGCCACCTAGGACAGTAATCACATTCGGGTTCCACTCTTTAGCAGAAGAACAGAATTCAAATACGGATACCGTTGCTTCAGAGAAGACAACTAACCCAACAATTTTAGGCTGTTCTTGTTCCAAAAAACCAATAAACTCACTCTTCTTTATCTTTTTTCGCATTATATCTAATACTTTTACTTTATACCCCCGGGAAACAAGATAAGCGGCGATATAAAGTAAACCCAATGGAGGGCTACCCACTGGAGGTTTTAACCAATCCTTCTCTGGGTGAACTTCCAATACTTCCGTATACCATGATGGTATTATAGGGTTTACTAAAACAACATCAGCCACACTATTTTCCCTCCGATTTCCATATCCTTGCATCGAGAGTCTTCAAAACGATTAATTCTTGCTCGGCTAATTCTTCTAGTATGCTTATAACTTCATCTTCAGAAATCCCAGTCGTTTCAATAATCCTTGATACAGTACTATACCCGTCCAGTTCCTTCCACACCGTTGAAGCATCCTTATCTAAAATCATCCGCCCTCGATCCTCCAAGCTTATTACTATTTGTCCCATTTTTTCATCTTCCATCCAATAAATAGGAATCATTATAGGGAAATAATGGTATATATCTTTTAACTCCTTATACATCGGATTCACCTCACTATATAAACATTTAAACACTTAAGTAATGCTATTCATTGATAGATTTTAGTTTTCAGAAATGACTGAGGTAAAGGTAAGACTTATAAGGGAGTTATTCTAATCATTATGTCTCCAGTATTTTAGATTTTTCCAAAACCATATTTTCAAGGACATGCCATAAAATTATTCTAGCAAAGCGCGCCTGATTCTACACCTATCATTGCACAGGCAGCTGTGGCAATAAAGAATTGTGCGCACCCGGCTTCGAATTCCAGTCTCTTATCGTCACGGTTACTGACCAACCACGGCGTTCTATATATTAATCGCTTTATCTTATTCATGAATTTACACCTCCTTCAAAGGGTATTTGCCTACCTTTACCTCATCGATATATGATTAAATATTAACAATACGTCGGACGGTAATATCATCAGTTGTTAACCTGACTTTGTATTGTTAATTCTGTCGTCGATGCCCTGCTAATACTAAAATATAAAAGCATCTTATGAAAAAATGGTTTCAATGCACTTTGACATTATACGAAAATAGAGCATATCAGTATTTATTTAATTCCCGTATATCCAGTTGACCGTACCGTATAATCGAGCACTCACCGGAAGGAAGAACTACAGCTACTCATAATTATAATCAATTAATTTCATATATCTAGTACTTTTTCCTTAATAGCCAATTTATGGGCGTGAATAACCAAAAGGCAGGCCGCGAGAACAAAAAAACACCCCTTCTCTCATTACAAAGGGGTGAATCTATGCTTGTATTCTTTAAATTTGTACCGGCTCATCAAGGCCGTTTTACCATACCCGGCAAAGCCGATCTCATACGATCTGTTGCTTACCTCTTCTATTCTGCTGACTTTGTTCAGGTTCACAATAAATGATCTGTGAACTCTGGAAAAATTATCTCCCAGCTTTTCCTCCAACTCGCCCAGGGTTTGCTGCACCCTGTAAACGTTGCCTCCAGTGTGGATTAAACTGACTTTATCCCGCTTCTCAATAAACAGGATCTCGCCCGGAGCTATCATGAATATTTCATTCCCGGCCTTGAACATCATTTTTTCGGGACTGCTCCCGGCGTCCTGCTTTCTTTTTACCTTGTCCGCAAGGCTGCTTATGACTTCGTTGACTCTGTCCTTTTTCACCGGCTTGAGAATATAGTCGTAGGGATGGACAGCGAAGGATTCAATTGCGTATTGGGCATATCCGGTTATAAAGACAAAATATGTTTCAGAACTGAAATCATATATATTCTTTGCGACCTGTATGCCGTTCAACTCTTCTTCAGGCGCCAGCTCTATGTCCAATAGGACAATGCTGGGCTTGTGTTGCCTGGCGAGACTGATTGCTTCTTGGCTGCTCGAAGTGTCGATTACCTGGTCAACGAAAGGATTTTCAGATACCAACTTCTTGAGAAACCGCCTGGTGTAATGCTCATCTTCGAGAAGTAAAATGCTTACCATCTATATCAGTCCCCGTGTTTTAAGCCCTCAGGAATGTCGGGTTCATAAGTGATCCACCAGCAATTCGGGCTTACCCCGGTCTGGGCGACAAAAACCAGCACTGCGGCCAGGGTGTTGACCATGATCACTGCCAATCTGTTCAACATTGTTTTCACCCCCTCAAGAATATATTCGGGATATTATCAAGGGCTTTAACCGCCCTGTATCCCCAGGGTGTTATGAGAAATAAGCTGCCGAGGGTTCCCAGGACTGCTGCAAAAGCGTAAACGGTCAATTCATGTTGTATCAGTACCATTGTAACAGCAGAGCATACTGTTAAAACAAAGAGAGCTTTATTTCTTTGCCGCAGTCTCATTGACTCGTCTTTAATCTGTTTCTTTTCCGTACCTGCGGGAGCCCACCGCAAGATGATGTAAATGCCTGTCAATATGGTTAATGCCGAAATACCTGTTAACGCTGCAAGGCTTACATCTATAGTCATCGCCAGTTTACCAAGGCCCAAAAGCAAAGCGGTACCAACAATCAGGCATCCTGAATACGTACTTAAATGAGTGCCTCCTCCGAAATAGCGCAGCGATGCAAAGGCTACCAGGCATACCATGGTTGTTTTAAAGGCACCGATAATGAATGATAACAATATTAAAAGCGTTAGCTGCACAAGTGTTCCAAGTATGATTTCCAATCCGTAAGCAAAAATATCTATTTTAGCCCGCTCAACCTGCAACTGCGTTCCCATGGTCACGGCAATTCTCCGGGCAAACGCCTTCATCATTTATTCCCTGCCCCTGTCTGGAAGATGTACTATAAATGTTGTCCGTTCTCCTGATATGACATCGATTTTTCCTCCGTACTTGTCCACCAGTTTTTTAACCAAATACAAGCCATACCCGCGAGCTTTGGAACCCTTGGTAGTGTACCCTTCTTTAAATAGCCGCCGCCTTGCCTCCTCTGAGATTTTAGACCCGGTATTATACACATATATGACATAATTCGCATTTTCGTATTTTATTTCTACGGCCACCCGACGGTTGAAAGGGTCCTGGAGAGCGGCCTCCAAGGCATTATCCAGAAGGTTGCCCAGTATACTGCATAGGTCCCAGGGGGATATATTAATATTGGCAACATCACATTTTACGGCAAAAGCAAAGCCGATTTTCTTGGCCTCAGCTACTTTTTGTTTACTGTTGAAGAGTGCGGTAAGTGCTGGATGTCCTACGTGAATTAATCCTTCCGTATGTCTGTAACTCTCCGCTATTCCCTCAATATATTCCTGTGCTTGATCCGTTTCTTCCAGGTACAACATCGCCTGTATGGTCTGGATGTGCCTGCTGTGCTCGTGTTTTTGGGCCTGCGAAGCGCTCAGAATGTCCTCCACATGCAGGAGGTGCGTTTTCAAAAGGTTCAATTCTATTAATTTCCTGGTACCCTCTTCAAGTCTTTTGATTGAAAAAACGGCAAGAACACTCAAAGCTAAAACCACCAGGTTTACAAATGGCAGGAACCCCTTTAAATCGTCGATGCCATTGGCAAGGTATATTTGCTGATTAATCATAACAATAAACCATGCTTCGAGGAGTATGGTAGAAATGATTAGCAATCTACCATTTTTAAACAATGCAATCAATCCTTATTCAGTCTCAAATCGAAGAGCGCATAATTGCGTTTCTTCGCTAGAAGATAAACAACCGCCATAATGGTACCTGAAGGCAGGAAGTATAATACGTTCAACCAGGGCTCCGATGCCAGGCTATCTGTAGTGGCAGCTGTTATCTTGAGCAGTACAGGCACTAACACTCCCTCCAGGACTCCGAGAATCAACGATCCGGTAAGAATTGAAATAAAGCAGTGCCACAGATTTGTTCCTGTAACAACAGTTGCTAAAAGTGTTGAGGACACCGCAAGTATTATTGTGTGGACGCCAAACGGGAGGGGCAATCCTCGTGCAAAGATCGACACAACACCAACTGCCAGGGACAACAATAATGCTTTTGAACAGCTTACGGGCAGGTTGAAAAGCCGAAACCCGATTTTAATGATGAGAAATGTTTGCGGGATTGAAAGCAGTAGAACGATATACCAGGGCAACGGTGTCGGATGCGATGCGCCAGCATTGCTTTGATGTCCTTCCAAAAACTTCTACATTTACTTACAAGTTCCTGCCGCTTGGCGCAAATAACCCAATTCTGGGCTTAAATAACCAAACTTGGGTTAGAAGTGAATGAAACGGATGATTGCCATGCAAAAAACATTGGCGGTTTTGCTACATCAATCTTTCTACGCAAAAATAAAAAATTGCAGCTGATTCACTCAGACAATTCATTGCCACGTACAATTTTTTGTTTCGATAATAATTAAATCCTTTATGGGCATGATACTATAATGGCCGAGCCAAGAGCGTTACAGGGTCAAACGGCTCTGTAGGCCAAAGGTCGGTATCGGGTCATAATGGTTCGATATCGGCCGGAGGGAAGATCGGTGGATGTTCCGGCAGGTTCTGCAGCAGTCCAAAACGATTGCTGCAGGGTCGTAAGGGATATTCATCGGTCGAGCTAAGATTACCATGGGTGTCGGCATGCTTTTACTTCGGTACAGCAAGAGGTTTACAGCAGTCGAAAGATTGCTGTGGGCTTCCTAGGCATGCATGGTAGTCGAGCAAAGGTCATTACGGGTTCCGTAATGGTCTATGGCAGTCGAAAGATTGTCATGGGCTATGCAGGGATGCGTAGTGGCTGTAGCGTAGGTCATTGCGGGCTCTTAACATAGAAACCTTCCTCTTAGTGAGGAAGGTTTCTTGTTTCCAAAACATAAAGCCTTAGTTGCCTTACCGTATCTTCAACAAAAAAATTGCATCATAATTTATTTTCATGGTTTTTTTTAATATGATTATTCCTGTTTTTTAATAACGCCCGCACACCTCGGGCAGATGGCCGGGTGTTCCGGATCAAGCCCTACTTCTTCGTGATACATCCAGCAGCGTTCGCACTTTTGGCCCGAAGCGGGTTTCACCACAACAGACAAATCCGGCATCGTATCAATGGCGCGGGCTCCCGCCGGGGCTTCAGCCATGGGCTTGAGAGCTGCTTGCGACACGATGAAAATTGTGGCCAGGTCATCCGCGGCGGGTTTAAGGAAATTATACAATTCCGCTCCGGCATATAGTTCCACAGCAGCCTCCAGAGAATTGCCGATCACCTTCTCCCGCCTCGCCTCCTCCAAAGCCCTGGTAATTTCACCGCGCACGGCCAGGAGACGCTCCCACTTTTGTTCCAATTCCTCGTCGAGGTAGTCATCTACAACCTGCGGCATCCCGGCCAGCTGTACGCTGATCGCCTTTCCTTTGTCGTCCGGCACATAGCGCCAGATTTCCTCAGAGGTAAAGGCCAGTACCGGGGCCAGCAGCCGGACCAGCGCCTGCAGGACTTCGTTGAGGACTGTCTGGGCGGCCCTGCGCTCTGTTGATTCGGCCGGCATGGTGTAGAGGCGGTCCTTAATGATGTCAAGATATAAAGCGCTCATGTCAATAGCACAGAAGGTGTGGACGGCATGGTAAACGACATGGTACTCATAGTCCTGATAGCCGCCGGTAACCTTCTTCACCAGCTTCTGCAGCTTGGACAGAGCCCAGCGGTCGATTTCGGGCAACTGAGCATAACCCACCTTGTGCACGGCCGGATCGAAATCATGGAGGTTGCCGAGCAGGAAGCGGCAGGTGTTTCTTATTTTGCGGTAGGCCTCGGTCATTTGCTTCATAATGCTGGGGGAAGCCGCCAGATCCCCCCGGTAGTCTGCAGAACTGACCCACAGGCGCAGGATATCGGCGCCCAGTTGTTTAATAACCTTGGCCGGATCAACCACGTTGCCCAGTGATTTGGACATTTTGCGGCCCTTTTCATCTACAACAAACCCGTGTGTCAGGACCGCCCGGTAGGGCGCCTGCCCGGTGACGGCCACCGAGGTGGATAGTGATGAGTTGAACCAACCCCGGTGCTGATCGCTGCCCTCAAGGTAAAGGTCTGCCGGGCGGCACAGGTCGGGCCACACCTGCGGTTCATCCAGCACACCGAAGTGACTGGTGCCGGAGTCAAACCATACATCCATGATGTCGGTTTCCTTGGTAAAGCCATCACAGCCGCAATGATCGCATTTCATACCCGGCGGGAGCAATTCTGAAGCTTCCCGGGCAAACCAGACGTCGGAACCATGTTCCCGGAAAAGTCCCTGCAGGTGGCTGATCGTCTGGTCGTTGATCAATTCCTTGCCGCAGTCCCGGCAGTAAAAAATCGGAATCGGCACACCCCAGCTGCGCTGGCGTGAAATGCACCAGTCGCCCCGGTTGGCCACCATGTTATAAATCCGCTCCTCCCCCCAGCCCGGGATCCAGCGCACCGTCCGGATGGCGTCCAGAGTGGCCTGACGAAACCCGTCAATGGAGGCGAACCACTGTTCCGTGGCCCTGAAGAAAACAGGCTTCTTGCAGCGCCAACAGTGAGGATACTGGTGCTGGATGGTAGAATGCTCCATAAGATGGCCGCGGTTTTCCAGTTCCTCAATGATGGACTTATTGGCGTCCAGATAAAATTCTCCGGCAAAGACGCCGCCTTCCTCCGTAAAGCGTCCTTTGGCGTCAACCGGTGAGAGGACGGGCAGGCCGTACTTCTTGCCCACTATAAAGTCTTCCATGCCGTGGCCAGGGGCGGTATGCACACAACCGGTGCCCTGGTCGAGGGTTACATGGTCGCCCAGGATTACCAGGGAAGCCCGGTCGACAAACGGGTGTTTACACACTATTTGCTCCAGCTCCGTACCCCTGAATGTTTTTATGGTTTCAACGTCATCAAGGCCAACCGTCTTAACAAAACTCTCCATCAATTCGGAGGCAACCAGATATTTTTCACTGCCTGCCCTGAATAACACATATTCAAAATCAGGGTGGAGAGTGATAGCCAGGTTGGCCGGCAAGGTCCAGGGGGTGGTGGTCCAGATTACCACGAAGGTGCTGTCTTCAGGAAGTACCCCCTTGCCGTCCTGCACCGGGAACCTCACAAAAATCGAAGCAGACTGTTTGTCGGCATACTCCACTTCGGCTTCAGCCAGAGCGGTTTCGCAAGAGGCGCACCAGTATACCGGTTTGAGTCCCTTGTAAATGTAACCTTTCTTGGCCATATCGCCAAAAACACCGATCTGGCGGGCCTCATAATGGGGCATCAAAGTCAGATAAGGATTGTCCCAATCCCCCCGTACCCCCAGCCGTTTGAATTCCTCTTTCTGAATATCGACATACTTCAGAGCGAACTCCTTGCACTTGCCGCGAAACTCTACCGGGTGGATATTATTGCGGTTAAGCCCAAAGGCCTTGATGGCCTGTTGTTCGATGGGG
Source organism: Pelotomaculum sp. FP (assembly GCF_004369245.1). NCBI lineage: Bacteria > Bacillati > Bacillota > Clostridia > Eubacteriales > Desulfotomaculaceae > Pelotomaculum > Pelotomaculum sp. FP. The sequence continues at coordinate 94,976 of NZ_QFGB01000001.1, forward strand.
AGGCCGTGCGTATCCCATCCCGGCACATAGGGTGCGTTAAAGCCCGACATGGAATGGAACTTGACTATGATATCCTTCAATATTTTATTTAAAACATGACCAAGGTGAATGTGGCCGTTCGCGTAGGGCGGCCCGTCGTGCAGGATGTACTTGGGACAATCACGTTGTTGTTCCTGTACCAGCCGGTAGATGTCAATATCTTCCCAGAATTTTAAGATCTCCGGTTCTCTTTCGGGCAGGTTGCCCCGCATCGGAAAATCTGTTTTAGGCAGGTTTAAAGTCTTACTGTAGTCCATCTTTTTAATACCCCTCCAAAATTTAAACATATATGAACTTGACTATTATGAACGAATAAATCCCGCCCCCAAAGGGACGGGATTATAGCCCGTGGTACCACCCTAAATGCCGGCCCGCCAGTTATGAGCTGCTAAGGCCTGCCACTCCAGCCGCCCGGTAACGGTGGCGATCCGGCCTGGCTTAATCCCCCGCAGGGTTTCAGCCGGCGCCTCACGGGTGATTTTTAACGTTTATCCGTACCCGGTTCCCACCATACCCGGGTTCTCTTTACCGGAATTACACGCCTACTCGTCCCGCTCACAGGCAACTATCGAGCCTTAACAGACAATATTATATAGAAAAGGCCCTGGTGCGTCAACTTGCCAAGTAATTTTTCCCAACCAATAGAAATTATGAATGCTTATAATGAAAATATTGGGCAAAAAAACAAATTCAAAAGGTTAACTGGTTCTCGAAAAGCCTCTGGGGTAGTGGTCATGGGGTTATCCTCCGTTCTCTTCGCAATTCTCCATTTGTGCAACAAGAACAACATGCCGACCGCATATACAGACAGCCACCTGGTGGCTACGCGCTATTTAAGCTTTTCTGCAAGCTACGCACGCGCTAAGGAACGCACCCAGGTGCTCCGTTCACTCCGGATAACCCCATGCCCGCAAGTCAAGCCTTTTCGAGAACAATTTTTGTGATATGAAACAGGGATATGTGTTTAGGGCAGCCGTTTTTGAACTTCTGATATACTGACTCCTTTAATCTTGACAACTTTATTGCGTCCGGTCAGACCGGACAGGATTTCTACCTGGCCGCGGCCGACCGACAGGAGGTCGGCCAGGAAGGCGCGGCACGCCTCATTGGCTTCCCCATCCACCGGAGGCGCCGTCAGCCGTACCCGCAGGGCGTCTTCGAAAAGTCCCGCCAGCTGGTTTTTGGACGCACGCGGCTGGACTCTGACCTTGAAGGACACGCCGTCTTTTTCTTCTTTGAGCGGCAGCACCTTATACAACCCCTCCTTTACGGATATTTGCCAGCGTATAGGCGACTGCTTTACGCAGTTCCTCAGCCAGGTCCACCAGGTGTTCACAACCCTGTGGCCCGCCGACTATTTCAGACAACTGTTTCTTGGCGCATTCTGTAAGGACCAGACCTTTCAATCTACCGGGGAGCAAAGCACACTCAAAACACACCTGATCCGGCGCCCTGAGAAAGCTGCCGGAGCATTCTTCAACCCGGCCGGCAAGGTCCAGGCGGCTCAACAGGCCCAGCTCGTGGTAGGAGTCGCTAAAGCCGCTATGAACGATGAGACCGTCCGCCAAAAGGTAAACAGCGCAGTTTTTGGAGCGGTTGAAAAGGTTTAAACCGTGCTGCAGCCCGTCCACATACTCGTTCCACCAGCGTGTAACACGATGAAGGTTGCTTTGATAACGGCAGGTGTCAACCTGAAACTTCCGCCAGTGTTCACAATAGGATTTCAGGGTGGGGAATCCTCTCTCCCGGAAGAGAAAAGTTTCCGACTGGATAATACCCTTGACGCATTCGGCAAGCAACTCCCGGGCCAGCCCGCCGGCATGTTCTCCAACCTCTCTGCGGAGGTCACGACCTGCATTAAAATAAGCAGTTGTTCCTTTCAGGCCGGGCGCCTCTTGACTGCCGTTAAAAATCCCTGCGGGCGAGCGAAATACTTCCCAGCGGGCATCTTTAATTTCAAAAGAAGACTGGTCTGCCTTAAGCCTGCCGGTTGCTTCCAGTTCTGTCCCCAGGACAGACGCCTCCGCCAGCAATTCACCGGAATGAATACGTTTCACCGAACAAAACCAGCTTTTCTGGTAGATCAATTTCATATGATAAAACCCCTTGTTGGTCCACTTTTTTTAAAGCCTACACCCCCGGGCGGCAGAGGGTGATAAAATTATTCAGGATCCGGGCCGTCACGCCCCAGATAAAATATTCACCGTATTCGTAAAAGTAAACGGGGAAAGACCACTGTTTCGACCAATTCTCTTTCTCTTTATAGCTTTCGGGCACCCTGTGGAATGGAAAATCAGCGGGGTAGCGGGTCGCTACTTCAACCGTGCTTGCCATGGGCGGAGAGATAAAATGTTCCAGCGGAGCTAAAAAAGTACCTGCAACCTCATTGGGGTTGGGATTGATTATATCCAGGTCCTCAATCAGCCCTAAAAAAGGATAGATCAGCGTGCCGGGCGGGGTAATCTGGTAGTCCAGGGGGCCAATCAAAACCGCCTGGTCCCGGCGAATACCCAGTTCTTCAACAGCCTCGCGGATAGCCGTCTCCTGCGGCCGTTCCATTTCTTCCGGCTCGACTTTACCACCCGGAAAACAAATCTCACCCGGCTGCCTGTTGAGATTTTCAGACCTAACCTCAAAAAGGACATGCGGTATCCCCTCTTTTTTCACTATGGGCACCAGAACAGCCGATACCAGACACTCACTTTCATTGTGTATTCTCGGTCGCCTACCGGCTATCCTCCTGATAAGTTCCAATTTAATCCTCCTTAAATGCGTGTTCAAAAAGCCTCCATGCCAGGAGACTTTTTGAGCCTAAAACTATCAAATTAAAAAAGGGATAGAACAGTACACCATACTCATTCAGGCAGTTTCTTCCCTGTGTTCATCCTCGGCGGGGATACTATCTTCCTCGCCATCCAAATATTTCATTTGAGCTTCCAAAAAAGCGCGGAATTTCATTCTGAATACCTGGGCATCCCGTTCCATCCGGTGGTACTCTTCATAGATAAGCTTTGCTTTTTCTTCCGCGTCTTTGATCATGCCGGCGGCTTTCAGGTCTGCCTCCTGAATTAGCGCCGCCGCTTCCTGTTCCGCCTCACGGGTTATCTGCTCCGCCTCAATCCTGGCCTGGTCCAGACGCAACGAGGTTTCCTTTTCGGCATTCTGTCTCAGCTCATCGGCGCTCTTTTGGGCCATGATCATGGTGTTTTTAAGCACCTCTTCGATTTCACGGTAGCGGGCCGTGCTTTGCTCCGCCAGGACCAGCTTTTCTTTCAGGGTCTGGTTCTCCCGGAACAGCGCCTCATAGTCCTGGATAACCTGATCCAGAAAGGCGTCGACCTCTTCTTGCCGGTACCCGCGCATAGCCTTGCGAAACTCTTTTTTTTGAATATCGAGCGGTGTAATCAATGCCTCTTCACCTCAGGTTGGCTTAACTTTTTATTGGAGCGTGGTTGCCCACGGCCGCCGGCGGCGCACATATGATGAAAATACCAGCCGATGCAGGCGCCATTTCAATCATACACGGCGCGTTGGCGCCGTACTTGGGCGGCGGCTAATGTGGCTTTGTGCGAATGAATCCGCACCTACATTTTTTTGGATTCGCTCTGTGGGCTGAACAGCTGTACAGTTATTTTCAGAGTTATTCCACACGCCGCTATCGCGGCGCCACGTATACGGTTGAAATGTTTTTCGTGTCTAAAGTACCAAAGGCCTTTGATTAAACAAGCCTGTGCAGGAGGACCCCTGTCCTGCCGCTTTTGAGCGGACCCTTGACAGATTCAACAATTACCCGGCCTTTACCACGGGCGGAAAGCACGTCACCCTCTTTTACAAGTGCGGCAGGATCCGGGCATACGCGCCAGTTAATACTTAGCCGCTCTGCTTCAATTTCCCGCGCCATCTTGGAGCGGGATGTTCCAAAACCAGCTGCCGCCACTGCATCCAGGCGCAATGAGGAAACAGTAGCTTTGATTTCCCGGTATTTGACTGCCGGAGGCTGAAAATCATCCTGTCCCAGCTCGGACACCAACACTCCGATCTGACCCACTTTGTGCAGGTTGGTCAGGATATATGGGACCACTTCCCCGGCCACCACCACGTTGGCGTTATCCCCGGTCATGAGGATGTCCCCAAACTTTTCCCTTTTCAGCCCGAGTCCCAGGAGGGCTCCCTGAAAATCCCGGTGTGTGGCCCTGCAGTGTTTAAAATTGCCTTTGATCACCATAAAACCTAAATTAAACTCTTCCGGCAGCGGGGTAACGCCATTGAGGCAGATGGCCACCCTCTTCCGTTCGGCGCCCGGGTAACCACCATCAGCCGCAGCCACCAGTTCTAAACGCTGAACTACAGATATGATAAGGCCCGTCCGGTACGGGTCCAAGAAATCAGTAACCTGGGTGCGGCCGCTTTTGAGCACTGTTTCGGCCTGGTCCAGTGTCCTGGCCAGGATGGCCCGCTCCTCCCCGTTAGAAGCGTGGGCCAGGAGTTTTTCGCGATCCGGTTTCATAACAAGGCTATTAAAATTTTATTCACGAGGTTCCAAAGGAGGTGCCATACAAAAAAGGCCACGATGGGGGAGAAGTCCACAGCCCCAAAGGGTGGGATGAAACGCTTAAAAACATTCAGGTAGGGTTCGGTTACCTCATAAATAAACCGGATGAGAGGTTGATACGGATTATGGCGAACCCAGGAAAGCAGGATGCGAATAATTAACAGGTACATATATACTTGAAAGGCCACATTAACAGCCGTAATAATAATCCCCATGTCCACCTCACACTAAGTTTTGCTATTTTTTCCGGGAGCCAATTGGCTGGAGCGCAAGGCCGCTTCAGCCACCGCTTTCATCAGAACGGAACGCAGCGCCCCCTCCTCAAGCGCATAAAGTCCGGCAATGGTCGTCCCGCCCGGTGTCGTGACCATGTCCTTCAGTTTGGCCGGATGCTCGCCGGTTTCCAAAACCATTTTGGCCGACCCCAGCATGGTCTGGGCGGTTAAAACCCTGGCGACATCCCTGGAGAGTCCCAGCCGCACCGCGCCATCAATAAACCCTTCCATAATCAGGTACATATAAGCCGGTGCGCTGCCGCTTAAGCCTGTTACACAGTCCATCATCGACTCATCAACTACCACCGCCTGACCGGAAGCCTTTAAAATTGCCAGCGCCTTATCCATATTTGGCTGCGAACAGAACTTGCCGGGGGATAACGCGCTGGCGCCTTCACCTACCAGACAGGGGGTATTTGGCATCACCCGCACCACCGGAACGGGAGCCTTGAAAAAGCCTTCAATAAAATCTGTGGATATACCCGCCACAACCGAAACGACAGTTAGTTCGGGGCGAGCTGCGGGAGCTATCTCCTCCAATAAACCGGATATTGCCTGTGGCTTGACAGCCAGGACTACAATATCGGCCGCGCTCACAACAGAGCTATTATCCGCTGTTTTAATTCCAAACTTTTGTTCCAGGTATTCCTGCCTGGCGGCACTGATGTCGCTGGCATAGACAGAGGCGGGCTCCACCAGGCCTGAACGCAAAAGGCCGGTAATTAAAGCCTCAGCCATAGCGCCCCCGCCTAAAAAGCCTATTTTTTGATCTCGCAAAGGCACGGTACTACCTCCTTACGCAGTTTATGAACGCACCCAGGAAAAAATTCCTTTTTCACGGTTGCCCTCTTTTAACTCATTGGCGATATCCATATTGGCGGGCACAAAGAGGAAAACACCGTTACCCACTTTTTGCTGGCTGCCGCTTAAAGCATAGGTGGCCCCCATGACAAAGTCAACCACCCGCCGCGCCAGTTCGGCGTCGGCCTGTTCCAGGTTCAGGATGACCGGACGCCTGTTCTTCAAGTTGTCGGTAATTTCTTTGACCTCTTCAAAAGACCGGGGCTCAACCACAACCACCCTTACCTGACGCTGAGCGTGCTGCAGGCTGACCACAGTACTCTTTTCTCTATCTCTATCCCTTTTTCTCTGCCAACCCGGTTCCTCCTGGACTTCCTCGCGATTCTGTTTTTCCTCCTGGTCGATGTCTTCATCCTCAAAGCCCATGAAGCCAAGTACTTTATCTACAAGTTTGACGGCCACTGTCTTCCCTCCCGTAAATAATTTAATGTATATAGTTTAAACATCCCGCTCACCAAAAACAGCCGTTCCGATGCGCAGGATATTGGCCCCTTCCTCAACTGCTACCTCCCAGTCTCCAGACATGCCCATGGAAAGGTAGTCCATCTTTGAGCCTGGCGCCCTGTCTTCAACCTTTCGTGCTATATCCTTCAACTGCCTGAATACCGGACGGACCTCTTCCGGGTTTACCGACCAGGGCGCGATAGTCATCAGCCCCTCCACGGAAAGTCCCGCCAGTCCCGTAGCAGAAGCGACAAAATCCACGGTTTCAGATGGGGCGAGGCCGTACTTGGATTTTTCTCCTGCCACGTTTACCTGCACCAGCACTTTGGCGACTTGGCCCCTCTTAATGGCCGCCTGGTGGAGTTCCTCGGCCAGCTCCCAACGGTCCAGGGAATGGATTAGATGTACTTTGCCGATTATTTTATTTACTTTATTGGTCTGCAGGTGACCGATAAAATGCCATTCAACCCCTGGCGGCAATTGCTGGTACTTGTTCAGGAACTCCTGAACCCTGTTTTCTCCCAGCCGGTTAACGCCACAGTCCAGTGCTTCCTTAATTTTCTCAACCGGAACAGTCTTTGTTACAGCTACCAGCTTAATCTCGCCGGGATTGCGGCCGGCTCGCATGGCTGCCGTAACAATACGCTCCTGCAACCTTCTTAGATTCTTTACAACATCCAAATGAACTAACTCCTTGGTTTTTAGATCAGCCCCCTGCAGGCCCGGCCTTTTGAACAGGGCGCCTATTCGATCCAGTGTTCCTCCCTGGCCAGCAAGGGGTTATTTACATAACGGCTGTCTTCGGTCAATCCCGGCCCGGATACAGCCAGCATACCTTCCAGTTCACCTTCAATGGTGACCGGTTTCCAGTAGGCCTTCTTTTTGATAGAGAGGAAAATACCGGGTTGCTCTCCCCGAAAAACGATCGCCCTCTGTGGAACAAGAAAGCCTTTAAGAGTACGAGCGGTGATATTTAACCGTATTGTACGTTGATGCAGCAACTGATCCGGGTAAGCCGGCAACATGAAGTATCCCGCCCACATGTCACCTTTGTCCGACACTTTGAGTGATTTGACCGAAAGAGCTGAACCTTCCCAGTTAGCCTCCCACCAGGTGGGCTTGTCTATCTTCAAGTCCGGAAAATACGACTTGGGCGTCTCCGCATAGATATACACCGGGCTCAGGTTATCGATAATCTTTAAGACCGGCTGTCCCTTCTCAACCCGGACTCCCTCAGAAGTGGCTTTGTCATCTATTTTTTCAAATTTTGGAATACCTAATACGTCTATACTGTCGGGAGAGAGGATCTGCTCCAATCCGTCCAGGTGCGTGCAGCAAATACCTGCAACAGGTGTTGCGATATCATAGGTTTCTCCACCGACCTCCTGCTGCACCGCTAAGACCTGGGCAGCTTTGGCGCCGGCTTCCAGCCGGTCTCCATCGGCAGCGGCAAGGTGCAGCTTTCCCCCAACCGGGGCCCGGAGCACAATTTCGTTTTTAAGCAATATTCCTTCCAGGGCAACGACCTGGGCTACCTCCTGCCTGGTCAGAAACTGAACATTTGAGACCTTTGCGACAAACCGTCCCCAGAAGACAAAACCCAATACCAGGAGCAACACGAGTAAGCCGGCGCCCCTGCGAAATATAGCCGTCCGTCGCCTCCTCCGCTTAGCAGACTTCGGGGCAGACATATCTCTTTTCATAGGCGTGTATTTTACCTTCAAATGGAAAGTTTATTCGACGGTAGAAAGGCAATTCCTGCGTAAAAAAGCGCCGGATTAGCGCTTTTTTAAAATTAACGGCAATAAATACTTCACGCTGAACAATAATCCCTGAAGTTTTATCCGGGATAAGAAAATATATAAAGGCTACTCACTATGGTTGGGTATGGCTAAAGGCAGTACAAATGAAAAAGTGCTGCCCACGCCCAAATTACTCTCGACCTGTACTGTTCCATGATGGGCGTCAATGATGTGTTTCACAATGGAGAGACCGAGACCTGTGCCTCCCTGTTCACGCGACCTGGCCTTGTCGACCCGGTAAAAACGCTCAAAAACACGGTGCAAACTTTCCTGTGGAATTCCGATACCATTGTCCTGCACATCCACTTTTAATTCATGCGCCCCGGCAGAAGCTCTGATGTGGATTTCACCACCGGACTGGGTATAGCTAATCGAGTTGTCGATAAGGTTAATCAGGACCTGGCACATCATATCCGCATCGCCTTCAAAGACCGGAATGGTTTCAGAAGCTTCAACCTCAATGGTAATTTCTTTTTCTATGGCCCTTGGTTTCAGAATGGTAACGGCCCTGTCAATCAAGTTACCGATATTCAAGGGCTGCCAGTTGGGGATAGCCCTTTTGTCCTCTATTTTAGAAAGGTTTAAAAGTTCGTCAATCAGCCTGGACAGCCGCTCCGTTTCAGTATTGATAATTTCCAGAAACGGCCTGGCAACTTTGGGGTCTTCCACGGCTCCATCCAGCAGGGTCTCAGCAAATCCCCGGATAGATGTAAGGGGGGTCCTGAGCTCATGAGAGACGTTGGCGACAAAATCGCTGCGCATCTCCTCAACTCTTTTGCGTTCCGTAATATCTTTTAAAACAGCCACCAACCCTCCCTGCTCGGCCCCGACATTTTTGAGGGGGGTTACGTTAACATAAAATATGAAAGGATCCGGGGTCTGAATTTCCACCAGTTTATCTATCGGCTGGTCGGTTTCAAGAGCATGATTGATCATTTTCTCCAATTCGTTGTTGCGGATAATCCGGAGTATATTTTTACCCCTGCTGGCCTCCTGGGTTATCCCGAAAAGTTTTTCCACCACCGGATTAACCAGGATTACGCGTCCCCAGGGATCCATGGCTATCACCCCATCGGCCATACTGGCAAGGATCGCCTGGATCCTGTTTTTTTCAGCGATTATATCGTCAATGTTTGTTTTCAACTGCCTGGCCATATAATTGATGGAGCGCGCCAGGTCACCGATTTCATCCTGTGCAAAGATTCTGATTTCTTGCTCCAGGTTGCCTCTGGCCATATCCTGGGCAATACTGGCCATTTCCTCCAGAGGGCTGATTAACCTTGCATACATGATCAGAGCCAAAACGGTAGAAAACAAAAAGGCCACGAGGACCGCGCTCCAAAGGTTGAGCCGGTTAGCTGAAGTAAGCAGGGCCAGGGCGAAAAAAACCAGCAGAAGAATAAAATAGCTGGCTATCGGACTCCAGCCCAGGCGCCAGAGCGCGCCCAACCTATTTAACATATGGCGCCCTCCTTAAACCGGTACCCAACCCCGCGGACCGTCTCAATAATGTGATCCCCCTGGGGGAGCTGTTCGAGTTTTTGCCTGATATGACGGATATGGACGTCAACTGTACGCGAGTCACCCGCGTAGTCGTACCCCCAGACCTGCTCTAAAAGCTGGTCCCGGGAAAAAACTTTGCCCGGGTAGCGGGCCAGGAAACGGATTAATTCAAATTCCTTCAAGGTAAATTCTTGTTTTACACCGTCGATGTAAACGGCAAAACGCTCCTCATCGATGAGCATCCTCCCGTAATCCATCCGTCCCGCTGTCTGGACTTCCCCGGTTTTGCCCTCCCCCCGGGGACTCCGGCGCAGCCGGGCCTTGACCCGCGCTACCAGTTCCCTCGGACTGAAAGGTTTGGTAATGTAGTCATCGGCGCCCATCTCCAAACCCAACACCCGGTCCAGTTCGTCAGCTTTGGCGCTCAGCATAACAATGGGGATATCCTTGGTGAGGGGGTCCCGGTGCAGTTCCCGGCAGACTTCGAGACCGTCCATCTCAGGCAGCATGATATCAAGGAGGATTAAATCCGGGGTCTCGCTGCGGGCCAGTCCCAGGGCGCTCATACCGTCGAGAGATGTTAAAACCTGATAGCCTTCCCTTTCCAGGTTAAAGCGGACCAGTTCCAGTATATTTTTCTCGTCGTCCACAACCAGTATCTTGGACATACCCCATCTCCTTTCTAACAATAGTTTGATTATTTGAGCATAAGCAAGGCCGCCATCCGGCCGGTAGTACCATTTTGAGCACGGTAGGAGAAGAAGGTTTCGGGATGGCAGCAGGTACAAATGGAAGCTGTTTCGATATTTGCAGGCAATAGCCCTGCCTCCAAAAGTGTCCTGCGGTTGGCCTCCCACAGGTTCAGGCGCCACCTGCCCGGTGAGCGTGCCTCAATAAAATCAGAAAAACAGGGAAACTCCTGCCGCAAAGGGACGATCACCCGATCATCCACCTCATAACAGCAGGGACCGATAGAAGGGCCGATCCCGGCCAGGCACTTCGCGGGGTCTGTGCCAAAAGCCTGCCTCATCCTGTTTACTGTCTTCTTACCGATTTTTAGAACTGTTCCCTTCCATCCCGCATGGGCCAGAGCCACAACTTTGCGGACCGGATCAAGCAGGAAAATGGGTACACAGTCGGCATAGTAGCTTGACAGCGGCGCCTCCCGGGTACCTGTCACCAGAGCATCGGTGTCCGGCAGGGCATCCACGTAGGAAAGAGCTCCTTTGCCCATGTCCTTGCCATCAACAACTGCAACGTTGTCCCCGTGCACCTGCTTTCCAGCTACCAGGGCGCCCGGGTTTATAGCCAGAGCTTTACAGGCGTTTAAACGGTTGGCCCTAACGTTTTCCGGATCATCACCGACGTGAAAAGCTGTGTTTAGTGAACCATACGGGTCACTGCCGACACCGCCGTTACGGGTGGTAAACCCGTGTACAACCAGGCCGGTAGCCTCAAAATGACGAAAGACAAAAAACTGCATATTGTTTCGAAAGGTGAGCGGCAATACCTTTGACCCCTTTTCCTGTGGGCTATTTTCTTGCATTTTCTTCAACAAATTGCTGGAGCTCCGCAATCCGGCGCAGGAGTTCATCCTTGCGCGATTCTTCAATACCTGCCGCCAGAGCTGTTTTAATTTTTTCATCCAGGGCGAAGATAGCCGTGTGAACCGGGTCAAGAGCGGCCTTCATATAGCTGCCCGGAAGCAGTTCCAAAACCTGCCGCCATTCCGGTACGGTCACCTTCAAACCTTCCGCCCGCAACAGGCCGGCCAGGGTGTTGGTAGACTCCGGCTCACCATGCACCAATAGGACTTCCCCCGGTGGCACGCTAAATTTCTTGACCCAGGCGATCAGTCCGGCCTGATCGGCATGGGCTGAATAACTATCTATAAATCTGATATCGGCTTTCACAGCTATATCATCTCCAAAAATACGCACCTTTTTCTCCCCGTCCACAATTTGCCGGCCCAAGGTGCCTTCCGCCTGGTAGCCCACAAAAAGCACCGTGCTTTCCGGGCGCCAGAGATTATACTTGAGATGGTGTCTGATCCGGCCGGCATCGCACATACCGCTCGCGGAAATGATTATAGCCCTGCTAATATTATTCAGGCTTTTGGACTCCTCTGCGGTCTGGGTGAATTTAATGCCGGGAAACTGGAAAGGGCTGCCGCCCCTGTTGATCAAATCGGATGTCTCTTGATCGTAGTACTCCGGATGGTTTTGAAATATCCCGGTGGCAGCCGCAGCCAGAGGGCTGTCAATATATACGGGCATGGGAGGGATCTTATTTTGTTCAATCAACAAGCTTAAATGATACAAAAGGTCCTGGGTACGCTCTACCGCGAAGGCAGGTATAATCAAGTTGCCGCCTTTTTGATAAGTATCCTGGATAGCCTCGCGAAGTAGTTCTATTTCATCCTGCGGCTCATGGTGCAGGCGGTTTCCGTAAGTTGATTCCATAATCAGGTAGTCGGCTGTGTCAATGGTGGAAGGGTCTTTAACAATGGGCTGCTCATTGTTACCGATATCACCGGAAAAAACCAACTTAATCTCCTTGCCGTTCTCCTGAACCCAAAGTTCGATCATGGACGAACCCAAAATATGACCGGCATCCACGAAACGCGCCCGTATATCCGGCGCAACCTGGATACTCTCTTTATACCCGACACCCTGCAGGTTTGAAAGGCTTTGATAGGCCTCGTTGACAGTGTAAATGGGCTCCAGCAGCGGACGGCCGGCACGGCGGTTTTTGCGGTTTTTTCGCTCAACTTCCATCTCCTGGATATGGCCGGAGTCGGGCAAAAGCACCTTCATGAGCTCAACAGTAGGGTAAGTGGCGTATACCCTGCCTTGAAAGCCATATTTCACCAGTTTGGGAAATAGGCCGCAATGGTCGATATGGGCATGGGTAATCAGGACAGCGTCTATATTACGAGGCGGTACCAGGAAGCTTCCGTAGTTGCGTTCCCTGATATCTTTAGTACCCTGGAACAAGCCGCAATCAACCAGTATGCTTGACTGTGCGGTTTCCAAGTGAAAACATGAGCCGGTTACCGTACCTGCCGCCCCAAGAAATCGCAGTTTCATCAGTTATCCTCCGTGGTTTAGATTAATTTCGTTTAACCTAAAAATATTCCCCTCCTGCATGCAAAAACCCTCTTTTTATCGACAAAAAGTCTGGAGCGCTCTTGACACAGGGATTAGCCGGGCTTAATCTAAAAGTGTCGTTTCGCAACTCTCAAGTAAGGTAAGACCCACAGGAGGGATGTCTGAAATGCCTATCTATGAGTTCAGGTGCGGCAATTGCGGCAGCCGCATGGAAAAAATGTGCCCGATTGGGGAAAGCGGGGGAAACCTGAAGTGCCCCCAATGCGAAAAGCTTGGTCTCACCCGCGTAATGTCTTCCTTTTTCGCTGCTGGAGCAGGCGGTGGAAGGAGCTCGAGCTCAAAATGCGGCTCTTGCAGCTCGGGCAACTGCAGCTCTTGCGGTCATTCGTAATAACAGTAAAGGAGGCAGAATGTCTGTCTCCTTTCGCTCATACCATTAGAGTAAACTTACACTCCGCCAACATGCTGCCAATTAGATTCCTTAAATTCCTCTAAAAACGGCAGCGGAGTTCCACATCATCAATCAGTACCGTATTTGTGTTATTACCAGACGGCTCAAAACTAAACCTGACCTCGGCAACCCTGGCTCCCGCCGGGACGCGTCCGGTGGAGATGCTGTAGCGCTGGTACCGGTCATTCGGAATATTCTCCTGCGAGTACCTGGGTTCAGTCCTGCCTACAAAAGTGCCGGCCCGGTCATAATAAAAAATTTCTACCAACAGGACAAACCTGCCGGCGCCAATACCCCTGACATGTTCCGCAGCCCGCCAAATCAGGTCGTATAATCTGCCTGCCTCTATATCCACTCTCTGGGCCAGAACAGCTCTCTCTCCGCTGGCCGCGCCCATCTCCACAGCGTAGTTGCCGGTAAGGGAGCGGGTGCTGCGGCTAAGGTTGCTGCCGGTCCAACCGGTAGGCGGTGATTGCGGGTTAGGCCATCTTTCAAAACTGGGGTTTACCAGGATGTTGACGTCGGGACAAGGCGTAGCCGTGGGAGTCGGCGCTACCCCCCGGATTCTAATACTGGTAGATACCGCCTGGCCAGCCAGGCCTGTTGCCACATTCCTACCCTCGATGGTGTAGCTCCCGGAAGCAACCTGCCGTCCGCGGGTGTTCCTCTGGTTCCATGTAGCCCGAAACACCTGGCTTTCACCCGGCGCCAGTCTAACCGTGGCCGTTGCCTGGGCAAAACTCCGGCCGTCAGACCATCTCCAGACCAGCTCTGTCCCTCGTCTTACTACAAATTCAAACCGTTGCGTGGTCCTGTAGCGGAGCACAATGGTCCTATTCGTTATATTTCTCTTGGTAAGGGTGATTCTTACTGATTCACCCTGCCCATATGTCCTCCTGTCGGTTGATAAGGTATAAAGAAGCCCTCCTATACTCCTGGATTCGTTTGCGCTACCCACCTCCTGGGTTATGCCTTCTCCCTCAACATTATCCCCAACATCGGGGATGGTAAGAACCTGGCCAATACTAATCACGTCGGGGTTGGCAAGATTATTAGCCTGTACTATTCTTTCTACGGTGGTACCATAGCGCTGAGCGATCAGGAACAATGTGTCGCCTGTCTGCACCGTGTAGCTTATAGCCATTCATTTCACTCCTTCCTAATACATTATAGAAACATTTTTTTTATTCTATTGCTGTATAAAGAAAAAGGTTACTCGAATAGTAATAATCAGGTGTAGTGTGGTGTATTAGGAAGAGAGCGGATAAACCATGACATAATAACCATATATATCCATATAGAATGATATTATTGGCTATTTATGGGTCTATTGCGATGAAACCACAAAGAACACTGGCTGATTCATACTCTTTAAGGTATTTAGATAAATTCTTGGTACATACACAACTTTAGGTCTCCTGCATGAAATTGAACAGCGGGTACAGTCATTTTAGACGTACCCGCTTAAAAATTCATTTCAAGAAAAATAAGCTTTTACCGGCCTGCCCGTCTGGAGAGATTGGGGCACGTCCAGTATCCTCTGGTTACTCGATCCACGGAAGGCAAGTTCCAGATCCTTTTCCGCCAGGATAAAAGGACCGTCCACCAGGTAGTCTGAGCCAAGGAGCAGTTCTTTTACATCCTTCTTCTTCTGCGACATTGCCAGCAGGTCTTCCCAGGTGTACCCTGAGTAAGTGACCACATCCAGTCCCAGTTTTTTAACCTCCCGCGCCAGCCAGGCCAGCGGCGCCGGCTGGAGAAATGGTTCCCCGCCCGTGATGGTAATCCCCTTGAGCATCCTGGCGGCCTTAATCTGTTCCAGCAACTCCTCCGCCCTGACGGCGGTACCGCCTGCCGGATCCCAGGTATGTGGATTGTGGCAGCCGGGGCAAGCGTGCCTGCAACCCTGCGCAAAGACTACAAAACGGTAGCCCGGCCCGTCCACCACACTTTCGCTGATGATCCCCGCTATTCTTAATTCCATTTATTCACCACATCTCTTTAAAAAGCTAATCCTTATCCCTTGACCACATAGAAATGCAGTATATACCTACGCCCAACGCCTTACGCCCTACGACCTGTCCTCATCTATGTGTGACGCGGTCCTTAAGTTCGGCTAACTTACTGTCATTGAAGCGATCAGTAGTGCTTAGATAACCGGTGATGCGGCGCACCCGCCGGATGTTGGCCGAACCGCAGCGTGGACAGTTGTCCTCATTAAATACCCCGGTAAGGTTGCAGCCAACGCAGAAATCCACCGGGTAGTTGATGCCCCCGTAACCCATGTCGTGATCATGCATGTGCCTGATGATGGTCTCAACGGCCTCCAGGTTGTGCACAGGGGGCGAAGGCATCTCCACATAGCTGATGTGCCCGGCATTGCAGTATTTATGGTACGGAGCCTCCAGAAGGATCTTATCGAAACTGGACACCGGAAAATCCACCGGTACGTGGAAAGAATTGGTATAGTATTCCTTGTTGGTGACACCGGGAATCAACCCAAATTCCTTGCGATCCAAATTCACAAAGCGCCCGGACAGTCCCTCGGCCGGAGTGGCCAGCAGGGTATAGTTGAGGTCGAACTCCGCCGCGGCCTCGTCTATTTTTTGGCGCATGAAAGCTACTATTTCCAGGCCCAGAGCCTGCGACTCCTCGCTCTGACCGTGGTGGCGCCCGGTAAGAGCGGTGAGGGCTTCGGCCAGGCCGATGAAACCTAAGGAAAGTGTACCGTGTTTGATGGCCTCTTCAATAGGATCGTCGGGTTTTAGTGCTTCCGATTCCAGGTATAGTTTCTGTCCCATGATAAAGGGCATATCCTTGACTTTCAGCTTGCACTGCACACCGTAACGGTGATATAACTGGCGGACGGTCAGGCCCATTATGGCTGAAAGCCTGCGGTAGAAATCGGAGAGATCCCGCTCGGCCATAATCGCCACACGCGGCAGGTTAATCGTGGTAAAGGACAGGTTGCCCCTGCCGTCGGTCACCTCAGGCCCCCGCCGGTTGGCCATCACCCTGGTGCGGCAGCCCATATAGCTGACCTGGTCGCCGTACTCCCTGTTAAAAGAGGAATCCATAAAACTGAAGGTGGGATTCAGCCGCCTGCCCGCCACCTTGAGAGCCAGCTTGAACAGATCGTAGTTGGGATCGCCGGGATTATAATTTATTCCATCTTTTACCCTGAAGATGATATTGGGGAAGATGGGGTTCTCACCGTGACCAAGACCGGCCTCGTACGCCAGCAGAAGGTTCTTCACTACCCGCCGGGCAGGTTCGGAGGTCTCGGTACCGACATTCAGGCTTGAAAAGGGCACTTGCGCGCCGGCCCTGCTGTGCATAGAGTTAAGGTTATGAATTAAAGCCTCCATGGCCTGATAGGTTTCTGAGTCCGATGCTTCCTGAACAAAAGGAGCAATGTCACGATCAAAGAATGCATACGACTGGCCACCGTGCATGTCGTTCTGGGAGCTCTGCAATATTATTGCAGCCTGAGCGGTAGCCGTTGTCGGCCGCTTTGGCGGCCGGATATAGCCGTGCCCGGTGTTAAACCCTTCCGAAAGGAGCTTGTATAGAGGGATCTGCAGGCAGTTGTGAACAACATAGTCATTAACGGTAAACCAGTGCTCCGCAGTTTCGAGGTCAAATACGTAGCGATCATAACCTGTTACCTCATCTACTGCTACCACATCCTGCGGACACAAATTCCTTCCTGGAACAGAAAAAGCATAATCCTTCGTCTTAGAATTATCCTTAAGCGATTGAACTTTATCAAAGAAATTTTGGAGACTAACAGTTTCAAGGATATTTAGGGTATAACTATCATAATTCCTAGTAGTGACAACGTTTCCATTGACAACTACACCCGTCCCCTTGGTCTCCCTGTGGTATAAGGTGGTTTCCACTCCAATGCTTTGAAGCAGCAATGACAACTTTCTGGCAAGCTGTTCCGATACTGTACTATATGCAATTCTTTTTTCACCATAATGTCCGTCGCCATCAAAAAGGCCCTGTAGAAAATGGGCTTTTAGCTGGGTAGAAGCGTTTATGACAAAATTGGGTATATCAATATTAAATGCATTTGTCTTTGCACCTAACACATACCGAAACAAGGCTGTATAAACTGAGCCATTTAACAACCTGCCTTTTTGTTTATCTCTAAGGTTGCTTGTATATAAAACCGTTGTACGATCATTAAAGACATTATTAACACAGTGTTCAATATCAGCCTGTATATCAGGGCTCTGATTAACTATAGCTATAGATCTGTTTGATGTTGCTATATTAATATGTCCCTCGGAAAGAATATACCCTAACAGCCTCATCAATTCAGGCGTAATAGGCAGGTAAGCCGGTAAACTCTTGTTTCCTTTTGTGGTAGTAACCGTTAGCTGCTGCTTAACTTCATACGGAATATAATAAGTTTCAGCTAGTTTGGCATACTCGTCTCCACTTAAAAAATTGCCGCCCTTTGAGCTTTGTTTGGTTCCAACGGTCAGCTTGAATTTAAAATCATCGTACTTATAACGTAACCAGTGAATCAATTTCTGTGCATTTCTAATTGTTATACCATAGGGAATTTCTTTTCGTTTTGCAACAAATAAATCTAAGACAGGTATTTCCGAAGACTCTTCGAACTCCCGTGCACCATTAAGCAACTGATCCCCCTTTTTGATATTCTTGGCCTGAACTAATATTTCTTTTCCAAATCTTAAAACAGGGACCTTATGCTCTCCAGTTAAATGCAACGGCAGTCCCTTCCTGGTTTTAATCCTATATAAATTCTCTCCCTCACGTAATTTTCTCCGCATAACACTATTAATCTTGGTCCAACCGGAGCGGCCTAGTATTTGGTAACCATCTAGATCTAATACCTCAGCCCCCTCGATCACATTAACGTTTATATCCAACTTATCAATTAAGCAATTAAAGAAATCAAATTTTACTCTTTTAACTTCACCTTGGCTGTCGCGTATCAGTGTATACTCAAAATCGGGCACACAAGTCAAAGTCTTTCCGTAGAAGTCGAGGTCATGTATATGCAGGTCTCCGCGCTGGTGGGCCAGAGACATCTCCTCGGGGATAAGCCTGGTCAGGTAATACCTCTTGCTGGCGGCGCTGGCTATCTGAAGCATCTTGGCCGAGGGAGAATTGCTGATGTTGGCGTTTTCCCGGTTGGTTTCCTCAAGGATCTCCTCCACCGCGTCCATTAATTCGCCCTTGGCGTCCCGCATGCGCGTCCGCCTGTCGCGGTGAAGTATGTAGGCCTTGGCCGTGCGGGCATGTCCCGCTTCAATAAGCACCTTTTCCACAAGGTCCTGGACGTCCTCCACCCCGAAGAGGTTGCCGTTATACTGCTTCTTCAAGAGCTTCAGCACCTCTATGGTAAGCTCCATGGCAGTCTGGCGATCCTCTCCGCCCACGGCCATGGCAGCTTTAAAGATAGCGTCGGTTATTTTAGATTCGTCAAATGGAACTATCCGTCCGTCCCTCTTCTGGATGGTCTTAAACATGAATCCCGGTCCCCTTTCAACTAGCCATTCTTCTTGAGAAGATTTTTTAACTCCTCCATAAAACTTTCAGCGTCCCGGAATTCCCGGTAAACAGAGGCAAAACGGACATAAGCGACCTCGTCAAGCCCGCGCAGGTGGTTCATCACCAGTTCTCCGATATAATGGCTTCTTACCTCCCTTTCAATGGTATTGCGCAGCTCTCTTTCAATCAACTCCACCACAGCTTCGAGTTGCGCAGTGGAAACCGGACGCTTTTGGCATGCCTTGGCCAGACCGGAGAGCAGTTTCTGCCGGTTGAACGCTTCCCTGCGTCCATCTTTTTTTACCACCATGAGCGGCAGCTCATCCACCTTTTCATAAGTGGTAAACCGTTTGCCGCAGCCGCCGCATTCCCTCCGGCGACGGATCGAATTGCCTTCCAGAGTAGGACGGGAGTCCAATACCCTGCTGTCGGCATAAGCGCAATACGGGCACATCATAGGAATCTCACTCTCCCGGACTGTATTTAACAAACCCTCCGGCCCCGCCCGAAAACACATAATATAGTGGACGAGCCTTTTAAGATTATACTATATATTGATAATAGACACCCAACGGTAAACAATTCCAAAAAAATAATTTAGGGAGCATATGCTCCCCCACCCAGCTTCACATTTACTCTTTTGCACTTTTGGATTATTTCTTCCCTTCTAATCTAATAATTGATCTTAAACTCATGCCTCGGATCAGAAAAGTTGTTGACCTCAACTAAAATTACATCCATACCTATTTTTTTGATTTTTTCCCACGGAACAACAAGCTCCTCTTCTCTGCCAAGAAAGCCCAGGAACTTGCCGCCACCACCATCACCAGGCAGGATGAAGGCGGTAACCCGTCCCTCCTCCATGTCTATCTCGATGTCCTTAATCAAGCCAAGCCTTCGTCCATCAACTATGTTAACTATCTCCCGCGCCCGCAGGTCAGATATCTTTACCATCCATGCCACCCCCTATCATATTTATATGTTCAAATAACCTGCATCTGAACAAAAAATAATTTAAGCGGCTAAAAAATAGCCGCCGGTCAAAAGCTACTATGCGATTAAATTTGACACCCGTAGTTACTAGGCGTAAGCCGTAGGGCGTAGGGCACAGGTATATAACTGCATCCCTATCGGGTCTATGAAAAATGGCTTTACCTTCATTTTCAGCGATTTCAATCGCACAAAAACTGCGTAGCAGTTTAAGGGATTTCTATTGCATTCCTTGTGGGTCTGTGCGAATGAATTCGTACCTACATTTTAGGCCAAGCTGCTGCGATGCTATGTTGCATATTAATTAGCACCTTGTATTTTGGATTCGCTCTGTGGGCTGAACAGTTGTGCAGCTATTTTCAGGGAAGCAAAAGAACCGTCCCACTGCTTCCGGGTAGGCTTATATATGCTTGCGCATGTGGCTGAGCGCTGCTTTTTCCAGTCGTGACACCTGTGCCTGAGATATGCCGATTTCCTCGGCCACCTCCATCTGGGTTTTCCCCTCGTAAAAACGGAGGCTGAGGATTAACTTTTCACGGTCGCTGAGCTTTCTCAGGGCATCCCTGATAGCTATACCCTCCAACCAGTTCAAGTCCTGGTTTTTCTCGTCACTGATTTGGTCCATGACAAAAATCGGGTCGCCGCCGTCATGGTAAATCGGCTCAAACAGGGAAATTGGCTCCTGGATGGCATCCAGGGCAAAAACAACTTCTTCCCTGGGCATTTTTAATTCCACGGCGATTTCATTGATAGAAGGTTCCCGTGAGTGCTTGTTAACGAGTGTATCTCTTACCTGGAGCGCTTTATAAGCGACATCCCGCAGGGAACGGCTTACCCGGATAGGGTTATTGTCTCTAAGATAACGGCGGATTTCTCCGATAATCATCGGTACCGCATAGGTGGAGAACTTTACATTCTGGCTAAGGTCAAAATTATCAATAGCCTTCATCAAGCCTATACAACCAACCTGGAAGAGGTCATCCACGTACTCTCCCCTGTTTGTGAAGCGCTGGATAACGCTAAGTACAAGTCTAAGGTTGCCGTTGATCAACTGGGGTCTGGCGGAGGGGTCTCCCTTGTGCATAGTTTCAAAGAGAACTTTCATCTGGCTGCCTGTCAGTACCGGGAGCTTTGATGTGTTAACACCACAGATCTCCACCTTATTCACCAGCATAAAAGGCTGACCACCTCTTTTTCGTTCTGATGCGTTTCGCTTCCAGTCACATTATTTCCATGGGAAAATTGAAATATACATTTACTCCGGGCAAACAAAAACGCCCCGGTTACATGAAAACCGTTAGGCGTTATACTTACCCGGCTTTCTGGAAAAATCAAGCTTGGCCAAGCTCTTCCACCTTTTGACGCCCTTTATTCCATACGGTGAATTTCCTTTTTAAGTCTATTGATGATCCTTTTCTCCAGCCTGGAAATATATGACTGAGAAATACCCAGCATATCAGCCACCTCTTTTTGTGTCTTTTCCATCCCGTTGTTCAAGCCAAACCTGAGCTCCATAATTTTGCGCTCCCGGCCGGTCAGCTTTTGTAGCGCAAGGTGCAAAAGCTTTTTATCAACCTCGTCCTCAATATATTTATAAATAACATCGTTTTCCGTACCCAAAACGTCGGACAGCAGGAGTTCGTTGCCGTCCCAGTCAATATTCAACGGCTCGTCAAAAGACACCTCGGCGCGAGTCTTATTGTTCCTTCTCAGGTACATCAAAATTTCATTTTCTATGCAGCGGGAAGCATATGTCGCAAGTTTGATCTTTTTAGCCGGATCAAATGTATTTACCGCTTTAATCAGGCCGATGGTCCCGATGGAAACCAGGTCCTCGATACCCACCCCGGTGTTTTCAAATTTGCGTGCGATGTAAACCACCAGGCGCAGGTTTCTCTCTATCAATATGCTTCTTACCGCCGCGTCGCCTGACTCCAGCCGGTTAATCAGGAAGGATTCCTCGTCGGTGGTTAATGGCGGAGGCAGCGCTTCACTGCTACCCACATAAAACACCCTTGGGCGGTAGCCGAGCCTGACCAACAGCCGGAGCACGGCCAGGTATACAAGCCACCTCATGCGGCCAAAGAACCCTAAAGACAAACCAATCCCCCCTAACCTCGGCAATTATATACCGGTTAACCGGTCAGTTCCAGTACATTTGGTCCTAGCAGAGCGTGATAAGAGCCTTCCGGATCAAGCTTATTACGGTATATGCCCACCACCACACGGCCAGGTCTGGCCAACTTCCCTTGCCTCTCAATAACTACCTCGTCCGGGCGAAAACCCAGCATCATCCCGTTGGCGCGTCCTAGGGATTGAAAGGGCACTGCGCTAAAGCGTGAGCTGAGGCTGCCTTCGCTTAAAGAACCTAAAATGTTCCAGATATCCGCTTCCCCGTCCCGCTCAAGACCGGCCTGGACCTGTTCAGGCAGAAGAGACTTCAGGCTGTTGTACTCCACTACCACTACCGGACTCTGAGTCAGGGGGTCCTTTAACTGGTTCCCGGTGTCCAGGAGGGCTTCTACCCTAACCTGCTTGCCTCCGGAATTGATTAAGATAGGAATCCTGAACAGGTTTTCAAATTTGCCTTTTTTGAGGAGCGCCGCAAAACCCCTGCCCGCTGCCCAAAGAGCTATTAGTCCCAATAATATACCCGGCCAAAAATTACCTTCAATTACTTTGCCAATGCCGTCCCAGCTTGACAAGCGGCCGGAATTAAGGTAAAAAATTATTCCTATAGCCAGCCCCCCCAGGGTAAAGGAAGCCAGGAAAAAGCACCCCAGACAGGTCAGGAACATCCTGACGGTTACAGGGGAAAAGGCCACCGCTACAATTCCCGCGGAAATAACGGTCTTAAACCATACCGACTGCAGAAAGCCTGCTCCGGGAATAAAGACCGCCAGAGCATATGCAGCCCCCAGCGCCGCCCCGGCAACCAAACGCGCAGTGTGGACAGGAACCCGGCTGAGTTTGGCGGCAGCCCACAGTATGGCATAATTCATAACCAAGTTGCCGAGGAAAACCTGGTCGAGGTAGACCTTATAAACCGGCATCAAGTAAGACCCCCGGCCCCAAAAAATAACTGCCTTAAAATATAAATCTTCCTATGCTACCAGTATAATTCTCTTTTTATAACTTTATGACAATCTGGTTATTATTAGAGCCATGTCTATTATAACACCAGGGGCACCTGGGAATTTGTCGTCCCTTGTTTGGCGATCAGTAAATAATTACCATATTGATTGAACACCAACAACCGCCAGGAGTAATAAATCGACAGGATACCTTTTGATGATGCGCTAAAGAGCTGTTATGGACAGATTGAGCTGAAAATAAAAAAGCCTTTCCAAAAGCCGGGAGATATTCCGGCCATTAGAAGGCTTTTTGCAGCTGAAAACAAAGTCACGGCATACCGGGTAATACTCTTTTCATGCTACTGCCAACTCATCCATACATAACATTAGTCCTGTTGCAGCACAAACCCTATGTATTTCTTAGCGGCGCCGCAGAAAGGCAGGGATGTCAAGGTCGTCATGGCTGGAAAACGGCTTAATTTCCAGTTCAACCTTGGTACGATCCTTTTTGGGTACCCGCTGGTCAAAGCCGGTTGCTATCACGGTAACTCTTACTTCCTCTTCCATGCGTTCATCAATTACCGCGCCAAAAATAATGTTGGCGTCGGGATCTGCCGCCTGGGCGATAATCTCTGCCGCTTCATTGACTTCAAACAACCCCAGGGAGGTCCCCCCGGTTATATTAAGTAAAACACCCCTGGCTCCTTCGATGGAGGTTTCCAGCAAAGGGCTGGATATGGAAGCCCTGGCCGCCTCGGTAGCCCTGTTTTCACCGCTGGCTGTGCCGATGCCCATCAAAGCTGAGCCGGTTTCCCTCATAATGGTCTTAACATCTGCGAAATCCAGATTAATCAGGCCGGGGACAGCAATGAGGTCGGAAATCCCCTGGACCCCCTGGCGCAGGACATCATCAGCGATGCGGAAGGCCTCCACGATGGAAGTGTGCTTTTCGATTACCTGTAAGAGCCGGTCGTTGGGAATGGTTATTAAGGTATCCACCTTTGCTTTTAAGTTCTCAATGCCGCTTTCGGCCTGCGTGGCTCTCTTACGGCCCTCGAAAGTAAAAGGTTTGGTTACCACCCCTACTGTCAGGGCGCCCAGTTCCTTGGCCACCTCAGAAACTACAGGCGCGGCCCCTGTCCCCGTTCCGCCGCCCATACCTGCTGTAACAAATACCATATCAGCGCCTTTAAGAGCCTGCAGGATTTCATCACGGCTTTCCTCGGCTGCCTTCTGTCCAATTTCGGGATTGCCTCCAGACCCCAGTCCCTTGGTAAGTTTGGAGCCAATTTGAATCTTGTGGTTGGATTGGGCCAGGAAAAGTGCCTGGGCGTCGGTGTTAACCGCGATAAATTCCACGCCCTTGAGCCCGGCGTTGATCATCCGGTTTACCGCGTTGTTGCCCCCACCCCCGACCCCTATCACCTTTATGTTGGCAAACTGGTCAAGGTCAAGCTCAAAATCAAGCATACTTTTGTCCTCCTCTGTTATCACTCACCAGGTTTAGTGGTATCTGCAAGGACCCGATTTATTTCATATAACCAACGAGCGGGCTTACAGCCTGCTCCCGTTTTTCATTCTACCCTGCAACCATTTGATCAACCTGTCCATCAATGCGCCTGGTTCACAGTTTGCTGCCAGTCTCAACCCGGAGCCGGTCAAGCGCTGCGCGCCGTACTTAACCAGACCAAAAGCATTGGCCAGGGTGAGACTCAGTGGCTGCCCGTCAACCTGGATGTCTCCTACCCTTACCGGTATCTGAAGTATATTTTCAGCAAACGGGGCAAAACCTCCTAACAGAGGCGCCCCTCCGCTAAAAACAGCGCCACCCGGCAGAAGTCCGAGGTATTGGAAGCTTTTAATCACACTGGCGGTTAAATGCAGGATCTCTGAGAGGCGGGCTTCGATAATCGAATTTGCCAGATCCAACTTATTATCCCCGGACCCGGATAACTCGCAATCACTGAGTATTTCTACCGCCTGGTTCAGGGAAGTATGCAGGCCAATGGCCAAATCACTTGCCAGGTGTTCGCCTCCTACTGGAAAAACCGCAGTTTCCCTTAGCGAGCCCTGGTCAAAAATGCTTACGGAGGTGGTACCGGCGCCAATATCGATGAGGATAGTACCGAATTCCTTCTCCGCCGTCGTTAACAGTGCTTCCCCAGCGGCCACCGGACCGAATACCACATCCTCAACCTTTAAACCGGCCAGGTGGACGGCTTTAGATATATCTTTGATATTGCGGGTTGGCGCTGTAACCACCCTGGCTCCCGCTTCTGCCTCAAATACAGACCGGCCAGGGAGGTCTCTGGGGGGAATTAGTTGAAGGGCGCTGTCTCCTTCCGCCAAACCAGCCGGTACAGACTGAAGGCCGTTGCGCTTGTTGCGGCCGGCAGAGTATCTCCCTGGTTTAAGGTCCACCAGGCAGTTCTTTACAGCTGTCGTATCCCCGTTAAAGCTCACATATGCAGTTGATGGCCTGCTGGTCCCGGCATGCCTTTGCGCTTGCTCCAGCGCCTGTAAGATTGCTTTAGCGGCTGCTTCGGGGCTGGTTACACATCCTTTGCTCACACCTATACTCGGAGCTTCCGCAGACCCAAGTATTTGGGGGAAGCCGCTTCTTACTTGCGCGATGACCACAGCCGTCTTCGAAGTGCCTATGTCAAGGCCGGCCAGTGTAATAAGGCTCTTTTTGGCCAACCCGGCAACTCCCGCCCAATCATTACTTGTCCTGTTAAGATTCCACATTGAAAAAAATTTCCCTTTTTATTAAAGTTATTTTTTTAGGAGATGGCGGCGAATGATCGCTAAATTCTGGAACAGCCTTACCCCAAATGCCACTACGGCAGCCAGGTAGAGGTCCATTCCCAACCTTTCCCCAAAATAGGCTAAACCTGCGGCCAGAAGCGCATTGCTGAAGAAACCGGTAATAAAAATGGTGTTGTCAAAATGTTCTTCCATAGCCGCGCGGATACCCCCAAACACCGAGTCCAGGGCAGCCAGGGCGGCTACCGACATATACTTGGCATAGGCTTGGGGAAGCACCAGGGGCAGGTTCAGACCCATGGCAACACCTGCCGCCAGGCTGATTAACGCCAGCCAGAGACCTAACCACATCAAAAATTACCCTCTCTTTCTTATCTTTGGGTGTGTTTGGCGTAATCAAAACGCAAGGAACCGGTATAGGCCGGCACCAGCACCCTGTCTTTTGACTGTACTGTAACTGAAACACCGAGGTCGCTTAAGTACTCCGTCAATCCTCCTCTTATCTCCAGACTGCTTTTGAGTGTACCTGAGGGTCCGATGGCAACCACCTTGTAGGGAGGTGAAAGCCTGGTAAGGTTTACATTGATATGACTGCCGGCCAGCCGCACCTCACTGGTGGCAAGGATGCGCTGGTCGTTAACAGCGATTGCCTCCGCCCCGGCCCCACGCAGGTCATTCAATACCTTTAATAAGTCGTCGTCTTTGATATTGTAAAAGCTGCCTTCCTGGTTGTCGAGCAAGACCTCAACCCCCTGCCCCTCAACCGGAACCAGGCCGCCGTAAAGCTTATTTTTAAAAAGTTCGCTCTCCAGCGCGCCTGTAGCTGCCGTGTGGCTCTTCCCTGCTTCCGCCAGCTTAATTTGCAGGTCAACGGACTCTTCCTTTAACTGGTTGAGGTCTCTTTCCACCTGTTTTTTTTCAATTGTCAGCTCCTGCACCCTGTCAATAGGGACCGCCTGTTCTACACTGCTGTTGGTACGGAATTGCATGGCTATCATTAGTCCCACAAACAAAGCAACCATGCTGATTGATAAGTATGTTGTTTTATTCAGAGCTTTTTTCAAAGTCCTTATCTCCTAGACTGCAGCTTTGGCATATTCAAACTTTATTCCGCCGCTGTAGGGCGGTACAACGACCTGCGGCAGTTTTTTAACCGTAGCCTGGATCCCCCAGAACTGGAGCGTTTCAGCAACCCCGCCCTTCATCTTCAAGGAACTTTCCAGGGTATCGGGGTTACCAATGGCTGTAATCACGTAAGGCGGCGCCAGACGCTTGTTTTTATTCAGCAGGACGGTAGGACCCGTACACCGGACCTCCGTGGTGGCCAACAGCCTCTGACCGTTCATGGAAATAGCCTCCGCACCGGCTGCGCGGAGTTCGTTGAGCACCCGTAAAACATCTTCATCATGGAGTACATACAGGTTTGGGTCTTGTCCGGGTTTTAAACTGACTATACTGTCGTTTAAGGTAACCTCTACCCCCGGGCCGGTTAATTCAGTAACCCCGGCCTCAATCCTGGCCCGGTCCAGTTCTTCCATGATTTCAGCGGTCTGTGGCAGGGACATGGCTTTATCCAGCTCGGCACGCAGGTTGTCAACCTGTCCCTGAAGAGCGTCCCGCTCATCCTTAGCTTGATTTACCTGGGCAGCAAGTTCTTTTGTTCTTTGTACAGGCTCGGTGCTTTGTATTTCCCGGGTTACCCGGAACTGTACGGCCAACAATACCCCCAGGGCCAACCCAACCGTCATAAGAACCCAATGAAAGGTCTTCAGACTATATCTCCCCCTAATCAAGCTTATAATAGACCACCGGTTTGCCGGCGCAGGACAGGTCGATATAGTTTATCTTATCCTGTACAGCGCGCAGTTCTATTAACAGCTGATTTAAAATATCTCCCTTTTCCTGGATATCTTCAGCCAGACCAAACCGGCACTGCATGCCTTCAATGGTATAGAGTTTGATTTGTCCCTCATTGTCAACATGGACCTCGGAGAGCTCCGCCACGGTCTCACCGGGCAGACCGCTGATAACAGTCAGGGCATCCCCTAACCCCGCTGCATCGACCGCGTCTCCCGGGCTGGGAAGGTTAAAATTAATACCAGTTACCACCGGCAGTCCAGGGGCGCCGGCGTTGGCCTTCTGCAGATAGACACCTTCACCGTCCACCTCGATAAAACCCTCCCCGGTAGGCAAGAGGCCTACCGGCTTGCGCTCTTCCACCCCGATCACCACAGTCGACGGTAGCGACCTGGTCACCTGTACATCCTTGACCATGGGGATAAGTTTAAGCCTGGCAGCCGCCGCTGCAAGGTCCACTTTAAATATATTGACTCCGGGGGCAATATCGCTGACAGATTTTATTTGATCCTGGTCAAGAAGCTGGTTTCCCTGCACCAGAATACTGCGCACCTCAAAAAAAGGGGAACGCAGCAAAACAAAACCTGTAATTAGTACCAGAAAAATAAAAAAAACACTTTCAAAGATATTCCATCCACGCTGGCGCCTGCGTCCTATCGCACTTCCCGACACGACCTTCACACTTTCACAATTGTAGGATAAGTCTACTTATATGTAATTATACCAATCGAATGAAACTTGTCCAAGGACATTCTAAAAAAAGAAAGATCCTGAAAATAATAGAATTTAAAATGTTAGGATTATTACTTATATAATCAACAGTAACCTTTTTCTGGATTTCTTCATAGCATATGGTAGCACTTATAGAAGGGAGGCAGTTTCAATGGCAGACGGTGCGGGCTTCGGCAACTGGGGCTTTATTATCTTCCTGATTTTCATCCTATTAATTTTCGGCGTCGGCTTCTGGGGAGGAGGCTGTATCTAGTACTGTGTCCCAGGGTAAAGCTTAGCTCTATATACCGGTTTGGGTTAAATCTGACTAATATTGAATGGAGGTAGCTATTATGGCGTTAGGAGCCGCTGGCGGCACAGCAGGCTGCGCTGGTACTGCAGGTTTCGGCAATTGGGGATTTATCATTTTTCTGATCTTCATCCTGCTGATATTCGGAGTAGGGTTCTGGGGTGGTTGTATTTAAAACTCGAAACTGATTCGCCGGGAAGGCCGCCCCCTGGCGGCTTTCTGTTTTTCGGGAGTGGATTTTATTTCTTCCCCTTGTCCCCAAACCAACTAAAAAAAGAGTCACTAGTTGTGAACTCTAATAATTCTGGCCCCGAGAGCATTGTATTTTAGCTCCAGCCGCTCGTAACCACGGTCGATATGCGCCACGTTTTCGATTACGGTACCGTCCTCGGCTGCCAGGGCCGCCAGCACCAGCGCCGCGCCGGCCCTCAGGTCACTCGCTTCAATATAGGCGCCGCTCAGCTTTTCTACACCCTTGACAATGGCCGACTGTCCCTCTACCTTGATATCGGCTCCCATTCTCCTCATCTCGCCGACATGTTTGAAGCGGTTTTCGAAAATGGTTTCGGTGATGATGCTGGTACCATCCGCCAGGCTGAGCAAGGCCATCATCTGGGGCTGCATGTCGGTCGGAAAACCGGGGTAGCTCATGGTTTTGATATCGACGGCCTTAATCTTCCCGTTTCCCTGCACCTTGATCTGGTCCTCGCCCACGGTAAAACTGACATTGGCCTCACGCAGTTTTGCCAGCAATGGTTCCAGATGTTCCGGTATAACGTTGGTGACCGTCACATCACCTTCCGTTATGGCTGCGGCCACCAGATGGGTCCCGGCCTCAATTCGGTCCGGTATGACCGTATGGACCGCCGGTTTCAAATCACCTTGCGTGACTCCCTCTATCTTTATGGTATCGGTACCGGCTCCAACGATCCTGGCGCCCATCTTGTTTAAGAAGTTTTGCAGATCCACTATTTCCGGCTCTTTAGCCGCGTTCCTGATCGTGGTCACCCCTTCTGCCAGGACTGCCGCCATTAATATATTCTCCGTCGCGCCAACGCTGGGAAGATCCAGATGGATGTCGGCGCCCCTCAGCCGCTCCGCCTCTGCCGTGATATAACCGAACTTTTCTTGAATTTTGGCTCCCAGCTCTTTTAAACCCTTGAGGTGCAGGTTCATCGGGCGGCTGCCGATCTGGCAACCTCCGGGGTAGGACGTCCTGACCCGGCCGAACCTGCCCAAAAGCGCCCCCAGCACCAGGTTGGAAGCCCGCATCCGCCGCATCAAATCTTCAGATATTTCAACTGATTGAATACTTGATGTGTCAACTTCGATCGTATTGCGGTCACAGTTTACTTTTGCCCCAAGGTACATGAGCAGGTCCTGCATCACTGCCACGTCCTTCAGCCTGGGGGCCTCATGGATAACACTTTTCCCGGCATTCAGAATACATGCTGCCAGCAACGGCAATGTTGCGTTTTTGGAACCACTGGTGCGAATAATACCCTTCAGGCGGTTGCCGCCAACTATCATAAATTTCTGCACATTTTCACCTCCGCCTAAACGTCACCTATAATTTGCACTTCCAGCAGCAACTCTACCCCATTGCGGGCCAGTACAGTTTCCCTGGTCTTATCAATGAGCGCCAGAACGTCCGAGGCTGTAGCCTTACCCAGGTTAACGATAAAGTTCGCGTGCAGGGAAGATATCTGAGCATCCCCTACCCTCAAGCCCTTCAAGCCGGCAGCCTCAATCAGCCTTCCCGCCGAATCACCCGGCGGGTTTCTAAAAACGCTGCCGGCATTGGGCAGTCTTAGCGGCTGGGTCGACAGGCGCCTGGCTACAAACCTCTCCATTTCTTCCTGGATTAGTTGTTTTTCCCGTGGATAACAGGCAAACCTGACTTCAACCACAATCGCAGGCTCCTGTTGCAAATCACATGAACGGTAACGAAAATTCAATGCTTCCCCAGTTCTGTGGAACAATCGTCCTTCTAAGTTTAACAGCAGCACCTCCCTGACCAGGGTGCCGACCGAAGAGCCGTTGGCTCCGGCATTCATAACCACCGCGCCGCCAACAGTGCCTGGTATTCCCGCTGAAAACTCCAGCCCCCCCAGGCCACTGTCCCTGGCTGCCGCAGCAAGCGCCGAGAGTTTAGCTCCCGCTTCAGCCACGACATCTTTTTCAATGACGGAGACTCTGGCCAGGCCGGAGCCAATCTTTAGCACAATACCCCTGATTCCTTTTTCGCTAACCAACAGGTTGGAACCGTTCCCGATTACAGTCAGCGGAACTTTACGCCGGTTGGCGAAAGAAACCACAGACTGCAGTTCCTTACGGCCTTGGGGCTCAATAAAATAATCGGCAGGTCCCCCGATACGCCAGCTGGTATGCTTGTTCATGGGTTCCCCGATCCTTACGCGACCGGATACAAGTTTCTGCAGCTCCCGGTATACTAAGGTATCAACCAATTTTTTGACGCTCCTTTAACCTGTTGACCAGTTCAACACCTGCATTCCATATATCGCCGGCGCCCATAGTCAGGATCATATCCCCAGGCCGGGCTGTCCGAGCCAGATAGTCTACGATCTCTTGCCTGGTTGGCAGATGAATGACTTTACGGCCCTCAAATTTTTCGATAGCGGTTATGATTATATCTGCCGTTACCCCTTCAATGGGTTGCTCACCGGCGCTGTAAATATCGCTCACGATAATCACGTCGGCGTCTGAAAAAGCTTCGCCGAAGCGCTCACCAAGAATTGCTGTTCTGGTGTAGCGGTGAGGCTGAAAGACACCAATCAAGCGCCCGGTTTTCAGCTGCCTGGCTGCTTTGAGGGTGGCCTTTATTTCAGAGGGGTGATGGGCATAGTCGTCAATAACCTTGACGCCGCCGACCTCACCTGTAAGTTGAAATCTGCGCCCGGCTCCCCGGAAGTTACTGAGGGCAGCAGAAATACCCTCAAAGGGAAGACCCACGAACCTTCCCAGCGCCACTACAGCCAGCGCGTTCAAGAAGTTGTGACGTCCCGGCACACGCAGTTCCAGGTCGCCTAAATAGCTGTTGCGAAAATACACTTCCCCTGTTGTAAGCTCTCCCACCATACGCAGGTTTCGCCCGGTATAATCCGCATCCGGGTGGTCCAGAGCGTAGGTCTGGCAAGGACCATTGTAGCCTGCCAGCAGTTCTCTTATTTTGGGATCATCAAGACAGACCACCGCCAGCCCCTCTGCAGGAACCTTGGCGATAAATTCACGAAAAGCGGTTTCAATATTCTCGACGCTTTTATAATGGTCCAGGTGGTCGTCCTCGATATTGGTAATAATTTCAATAAAGGGATCCAGCTTTAAAAAAGATCCGTCACTTTCGTCCGCTTCGGCAACCAGGTATTCTCCCCCACCCAGTTTGGCGTTGCCGCCAATTTCTTTCAATTCGCCTCCAATAATAACGGTGGGATCCAGATGATTTTGCTCCAGAACCAGTGCGGCCATGGAAGTTGTAGTGGTCTTTCCGTGGGCGCCGGCTATAGCAATACCCTTTTGACGCTGCATCAACCATGCGAGCATTTCACTGCGGTGCAGAATGCGGAGCCTTCTTTCCCTGGCCTCCAACAATTCCGGGTTGCTGAAGGGAATGGCAGTGGATGCTACAACCAGGTCGGCGTCACCAAGATATTCACCAGCATGCCCTCTAAAGCAGGTCGCCCCAAGGGCTTCCAAACTCTCGGTGGCGGTTGAACCTTTCAGGTCCGAGCCGGTTACCCGGTAGCCCAGGCCAAGCATAATCCTGGCTATGCCGCACATACCGGAGCCGCCGATCCCGATAAAATGAACATGCTGCGCTTGTTGCACTGATTACCTCTCCTCCCCTGTGGCTCAATTCCCTTGTCGCCGCCGGCCATCATTATATCTATTTAGTGGAAAAATGGCTGCTAGCGCTGTATTTCATAAAATATAGTATGCATAGCTCCAAAAAGGTGTTACAGACGTTAATTTGGAGCTTGTCCCCAGGAATAAACTCACCTTATGCGCGACCTATGACTCAATAAGCTCATATTCGTCCACAACAATTCTATTCGACCTCCGGGTAGTACCATATGCCTGATGCAGCGCAGCTATTCCCGGGTAAGTTGTCCACACCGCCGGCGGCGCCGCGTATTACGAAAACACCAAGCGATGCAGGCGCCATTTCAATCGCACACGGCGCTCGGGCCGAACTTGGGCTTCTAGTGTAATTTCTGTGCGAATGAATTCGCACCTGCATTTGAGCAACAGTGTAGCGGCCTGGTTACCTGACAAGTTCGTCAACACAGTCGATGATATCCTCCAGAGCGCGGGTTTTGCCCATCTTCCTGCTGGCTTCAGCCATGGCCGCCAGTTTGCCCCTGTCCTCCAGGAGCCCGGCGATCCTATTGCAAAGCAAGTCCCCGCTCACTTTGCGATCCAAAAACATAAGCGCGGCTCCCTCTTTTTCTAGGGCCAGGGCGTTATGTTCCTGGTGATTTTCAGCCGCAAAAGGATAGGGGACCAGGATCGAAGGAATACCCAGGGCAGTAATTTCCGCACAGGTGGCAGCGCCTGCCCTGCTGATAACCAGACCTGCCGCTGCCAGAGCATCCTGCATGCTGTAGAGGTAAGATATAATGGTAACATTCCCAGTTTTAGCCAGATCTATACCTTTCGCGGCGCAGTCCTTCAGGAACTCCCCGTATCCCGCGCTCCCGGTTACGTGCAGGATGTTTAGCCGCGGATCTCCACCGAACTGTTTGATTACATCAACCATAGCTTTATTGAGAGTGCGGGCGCCGCGACTGCCGCCAAAGGAGAAGAGCAGAAAACGATCGGCGCCGATGCCCAACTTCTTCAGGCCTTCCGGCCTGGTTGCGCGCAATATTTCCGGTCGAACAGGCAGGCCGGTAAGAATCACCTTATGAGACCGGGGAAAATATTTAACAGATTCTTTAAAGGTAACCGCCACCCTGTCCACAAACCTGGCCAGGATGCGGTTGGTCACTCCGGGCAGCGCGTTTTGCTCGTGAATCAAAGTCGGTATTCTACTTAAGGCAGCCGCCAACACCACCGGTCCGCAGACATAGCCGCCGGTACCGATTACCACATCCGGCTTCCAGCCGCGCAAGGTCCTGGCCGCCTGCCAGAAACCGAGCCCGGTCCGCCATAACACCAGAAAATTCCGCATTGAGAGTTTCCGCTCCAGCCCAGCCCCCGCCAAACCTTTAAAAGGAAGCCCCTCCTTGGGAACGATATCCGCCTCCATGCCCTGGTTATTTCCGACATAGAGGATTTCCACCTCCGGATGTCTTTCTTTAAGCCCCCGGGCAATAGCCAGGGCGGGGTAGATATGACCGCCGGTGCCCCCGCCCGCAACAACAATTCGCAATGTTTTCACCACCCGCGCCGTCATCTTGCCCTGCTGAACTTGGAAATATTAAGAAGAATGCCCACCCCTGTCATGGTGAACAGCAGGGAGGTACCGCCAGAACTGATAAAGGGAAGGGGGATACCGGTAACAGGCAGTGACCCGGTTACCACTCCTATATTAATGATGGCCTGGACTCCCACCCAGGCAGTAATACCGGTTGCCAGCAAACAGGCAAAAGGGTCCTGGGAAGTCACTGCAATTTTCAAGCCTCTCCATACAAACAAAGTAAATAGTATGATTACCAGGGCAGCTCCGATAAAGCCAAGTTCTTCAGCGGTGATGGCAAAGATAAAGTCGGTGTGGTTCTCGGGCAGGTAGAGAAACTTCTGTTTGCTCTGGCCCAGGCCCAGTCCGAACAGGCCTCCGGAGCCGATGGCATAGAGCCCCTGAATAATATGGAAGCCGTCGCCCTGGGGGTCCGCCCAGGGATCCAAAAAGGCCAGAAAGCGCTTCAACCGGTAGGGCTCCATAATAATCAACAAGCCAACGGCTGCAAGGCCGGCCAGCCCGATGCCGCCCAGGTGAGACATTCTGGCGCCGGCGGCAAAAATCATGACAAATACAATACCGCCCAGTGAAATGGTGGTACCCAGATCGGGCTGCAGCATGATCAGGATTGCTGCCAGCCCCAAAACACACATGTAAGGCAAGACCCCTTTGCTGAACTGCTTGACCCGTTCCTTTTGTCGTGACAAGCCATAGGCCGTGAAGAGGATGACGCTGAGCTTGACCAGTTCGGCCGGGGCAAAAGGCAGCGGTCCTATACCAATCCAGCGGCGGGAACCGTTAACCTCGCGGCCAATCCCGGGGACCAGGACCAGAGCCAGCATGATAAAGGAGACGACCATAAAAGGGATCACGTACTGCTTGAGCCGTTGGTAGTCATAATTTGACATGATATACATGGCGGTTAAGCCCAGCAAGGCCCATAACAATTGCCGCTTAAAGAAATAAAAGCTGTCATTATAATAAATCAGGGTACTGTACTCGCTGGCGCTAAAAACCATAATAACACCAAGGCTCACCAGACTCAATACCGTTAAAAAAAGAAGAAAATCCGCCGAACTTTTTTTAGGCCGCATGCTTCCTTAAGCCCCCTTCCCCTTTTCGTTTCCGCTCAGATCCCAAATATTACCTATTTAAAACCCAATACGACCTCCTTGAACAGGTCCCCTCTTTCTTCAAAGCTCTTAAACATATCCCAGCTGGCACAGGCAGGCGATAAAAGAACAATCTCGCCGGGCCTGGCTGCCTGGTGGGCCAGGACCACAGCATCCTTAAAGTCATTCGCATAGAGAATTTTGTCAAACCCCCTGGCTCTGGCAGCATCAGCGATAGCCCCCGCGCTTTGCCCCAGTACCACCAGCACTCTGGCCCGTTCCTTGACTTTTTCAGCGAAGCTGCCGAAATCGCTGCCCTTGTTTTTCCCCCCCGCAATCAGCACGATCTTTTCCGGGTAGGCTTCAAGCGCCTTGATCGAGGCATCGGGATTGGTACCTTTGGAGTCATTAATGTAACGTACCCCATTGATGTCGGCAACGAATTCCAGTCGGTGGGCAACTCCCTTAAACGTCTTCAAAGTATGTGCCAGGGAAGTGGTCGCCACCCCCAGAGACTTGGCCGCGGCAACCGCCGCCAGGGCGTTTTCAAGGTTATGAGCGCCGGGAATGCCAATTTCATCCTGCCCGCAGATATACTCCTCGACCTCGCCCAGCCTGGCTGTAATTCCACCTTCTTTTACGTAAACACCCTCCGGAACCGCTGTGCGCCGGCTGAAAAAGATCACCCGGGCGCGGGTACTGCCGGCCAAGGCCGCCGTTCGCGGGTCATCGTAATTTAATACTGTAAAGTCGCCCGCTTCCTGGTTCGCAAATATTTTTGCTTTGGCGTCCACGTACCCTTCCATCGTTATGTGGCGGTCAAGGTGGTCGGGGGTGATGTTAAGGACCAGCGCCACCTTAGGCTTAAAAGTATTTGTAGTTTCCAGCTGGAAGCTTGATACTTCAGCCACGATCATATCCTTCGGACCGTAACGCTCCACCTCCGTAACCAGGGGCGTACCGATATTCCCCCCCACCAGTGTGTTTTTGCCTGCATTTCTAAAGATTTCACCGAGCAAGGTGGTAGTGGTCGTTTTGCCGTTTGTTCCTGTAACAGCAACCAGCGGCGCACTGCTGAAACGGTAAGCCAGTTCCAGTTCTCCGGTCAACTCAATGCCATGCTCTAACGCCAACCGGGCAGGCTCTACCGTCAGAGGGACACCTGGACTCATAACCACCAGGTCAAAGCTTTCCCGCTTAACTTCCGGGTATCCTCCCAAGGAAAGTTTTACCCCAACTGCGGCCAACCTGTCCAGTTCCCCTCCCGGGTAAACCGGATTCGAGGAATCGGCCAGTACCACTGCGGCGCCTTTACCTGTAAGAAAACGGGCAACGGCCAGGCCGCTCTTGCCGGCGCCAACCACCAAAACCCGTTTATTTTTTAGCTCCATTTAATATCGCCTCTCCAAATATAGTCGTAGGGCGTAGGGCATAAGGCGTAGGTATATGCTGCATTCCTTTGGGGTCCAGGTGTGAATTCATTCGCACCTGCATCGGTTGCTCTATAAGTATGCTCTATAATAAGAACTACTTTAATGTACATAAACCAATGTTTATAAAATAATCTTTTTACGCCTTACGCCCTGCGACCTATGACCTAATGTTTATGACCTCCAATGTACTATGAAAAAACCACGTAAATCCTTTGTTACCAGCATGTTGTGCTATTAGGGTGAGCCTAGCCTGTACAACCCGGCCAGTCCGGTTATCCCCAATAGCAGTGTTATAAACCAGAAAGTCAGCACCACCCTGTTTTCACTCCAGCCACCGAGTTCAAAATGGTGGTGCAGCGGGCTCATCCGGAAAATCCTGCGGCCCGTGGTCTGGAAGGAAATAACCTGGATGATCACTGAGAGTACTTCAACCACAAAAATCCCGCCGATAATCACAAAGAAAAGCTCGCTCCGGGTGACTACCGCCGCAGCGCCCAGCCCCCCGCCCAAAGCCAGGGAACCGGTGTCACCCATGAATACCCTGGCTGGATGGCGGTTGTAGAATAAAAAGCCCAGGCAACCGCCGGACAATGCCGCCATAACTGCCGCCACCCCGTATTTGTCAACCTTTAAGGCAATCAACATCATTGCCGCTGCCGCTAAAAGGCTCGTACCTGCCGCCAGCCCGTCCAGCCCGTCAGTCAAGTTGACTGCATTAGCCGTTCCGACCACAACCAGCAGGGTGAAGGCCAAAAAGGGCCACCAGCCCAGTTCCAACTGGATACCCCCGGACGTGAAATAACCTGAAAACGGCAATACCAGGGCTGTACCCCGGTCCCACCAAAAGACAACCCCATAAGCCAGAAGCACTGCCAGGATTATTTGCCCCAGCAGCTTTTCCCTTGCTCTTAAGCCCAGTGACCTCCTCAGTACTATCTTAATATAATCATCAAGAAAACCGATTAGACCATAGCCCAGAGTTATCGCCAACACAACCAGGGCATCGACCCGCTCCGGCGCTATTAGAAGAACCGCGACAAAAATTCCCGCCAGAAAAATAATCCCGCCCATAGTCGGCGTACCTGCTTTTTGCAAGTGCCTGGAAGGCCCGTCCGAGCGGATGTTCTGGCCAAACTTCAGCCTTTTGAGCCAGGGGATCAGCAGCAAGCCCATAGCCAGTGTAACAACCAGGGCGATGGCGAACGCCTTCCCTAAAAATTCCATTGATGCCTCCATACTTAATTGTCGGTAATAATTGGAGCTCCTGGTCCGGATAAGCTCTGGGAGCGTTCCAAAAGGCGCTGGACCAACCTCTCCATTTTCATGCCTCTGGAACCCTTGACCAGAACCACATCCCCTTCCTGCAGCAGCCCTTCCAGTACTTTCACCGCGCTATCGTAATCCTGGCACCGGAAAACCTTTTCCGGCGGGAAACCGGCGTCGACCGCTCCCTCTCCAATATGACCGGCGAGCTCTCCTACAGTTATAAGGTAGTCCAGGCCCAGCACGGCGGCAGTTTCTCCCACCTCACGGTGGCCTCCCCGGGCCCGCGCGCCAAGTTCCAGCATGGACCCCAGCACAGCTACCGTGCGGCGGCCTCCGGCCAAATCCTTCAATACACCCAGGGCCGCCCTGGTTGATGCCGGGCTGGCGTTATAGGCGTCATTGATTATTTTAAGGCTGCCGCCTTCAATGACCTCCAGCCGCATTCCGGTCAGAGTTACTGAAGATAGACCACCGGCAATCTCCTCCACTGTAAGGCCCATTTCCAGGCCTACGCTAATTGCGGCCAGCGCGTTCATTACATTATGCCGGCCGGGTAGCGGCAGGTAAAACTCCCGGGTCTGACCGCCAATAACGGCGTTAAAACGGCTTCCCGTACCTTCGGCCCTAATATTTTCGCCTCTGATCTCAGCAGGTTGGTCAATCCCGTAATAAATCACCTTGCCCCGGCACCGGCCCGCTTCCCGTTGAATAAACGGGCTTTCGGCATTCAGGACGGCAAACCCGACGGACGGAATTTGCTCAAGGATTTCACCTTTGGCTTCAGCGATATTGCTCAAAGTTCCCAAAAGTTCCAGGTGGGTTTCATTGATGTTGGTAATTACAGCTCCCATTGGCCTCGCGATTTTACAGAGGGTGTGAATTTGTCCCGGCCCACGCATGGCCATCTCCACCACCGCCGCCTCATAGCTTTCATCCAGTTCCAAAAGCGTTAGTGGAAGTCCGATTTCATTGTTAAAGTTACCTTCGTTTTTCAGAGTGCGCAGGCGTGCGCCTAAAACCGAGGCAATCATGTCCTTGGTTGTAGTCTTGCCGGTGCTCCCGGTAACCCCCACCAGAGACGCTCCGGACCGCTGCCTGTTATAGGCGGCCAGGGACTGCAGAGCAGATAGAGTATCCTCCACCATAACCACCGGCACACCGGGGGGTAAATCCTCCAGGCGACTTACCACCAATCCTCCGGCCCCGGCTGCGACGGCCTGAGACAGGAAGCTGTGAGCGTCGTACCGCTCCCCAACCAGCGCGAAAAACAGGGCGTTTGCTCTCATCTTACGGGTATCGGTGGCTACCGAAGTAAAAACAGCCGCAGGGTCTCCCTGCATCACCCTGCCCCTTAGGACTGACGCTATTTCTCTAATGGAAGTTGAGATCAAAACAGGTTACCTCCCGGCTTTAAGCCTGCAGCGCTCCCAGGGCGGCCGCCGCCTCACTGCGGTCATCAAAAGGATACTTTTGCGTACCTATGATTTGGTAGTCCTCGT
Organism: Pelotomaculum sp. FP; assembly: GCF_004369245.1. Lineage (NCBI taxonomy): Bacteria > Bacillati > Bacillota > Clostridia > Eubacteriales > Desulfotomaculaceae > Pelotomaculum > Pelotomaculum sp. FP. The sequence continues at coordinate 133,985 of NZ_QFGB01000001.1, forward strand.
GGCCTTTACCGGCTATAACCACCACATCACCCTTTTGGGCCATTCTGACAGCCAGTTGGATGGCGCGGCGCCGGTCCGGTTCAACTGTATAGCTGTTATTCTCCGCCACGGGCTCCAGTCCTTTTTTGATATCCCTGATAATATCCAGCGGCGCCTCCGTACGCGGGTTATCTGAAGTAACCAGCACGTAATCACTATAGCCGGCCGCAATCCGGCCCATCAGAGGGCGCTTGGTACGGTCGCGGTCACCGCCGCAGCCGAAGACTGTAATCAGCTTGCCTGTCGTGATTTCGCGCGCGGTCTTTAAGACATTCTCCAGGCCGTCCGGCGTGTGAGCATAGTCTACAATAACTGCAAAATCCTGACCCGCGTCAACCAGTTCAAAACGGCCGGGGACACCCGGCATACCTTCCAGGGCTTTCTTGATAACCTCCACAGGTATACCCATTGCCGCACAGGCGGTAAAAGCAGCCAGGGTGTTGTACACGTTAAAAAGTCCTGTTATTCGCAAACCCAGGTGACAGCGGCCCCATTTTCCGGTAACGGTAAAGCTGACCCCTCTGGCGCTGACATCGATATCCTCCGCCCGCACATCTGCGGAAGTTTTAATCCCATAGGTATACACCTCAACACCAGCTGCGGCCTCGATGATGGAACCGGCGTAAGCGTCGTCGGCGTTGACCACCGCGCATTTACCTCTCTTGGCTCCGGGTTCCGCCAGTTTGCGAAACAGGGCTTGTTTCGCTTCCAGATAACTTTGCATATCAGGGTGAAAGTCAAGGTGGTCCTGGGTCAGGTTGGTAAAGACGGCCGTATCAAATTCACAGCCATCCACACGGTGCAGGGCCAGAGCGTGGGATGATACTTCCATCACACAGTCACTCACCTGTTCTGTCGCCATCTCGTGCAGGAGTTCCTGCAGGTCCGTGGATTCCGGAGTGGTATGACTAACCACCAGTTTTCTGGCGCCGATACGGTTGTGAATTGTACCGACCAGACCGGTTTTACGGCCTGCCTCGTCAAGCACGGAGGCAATCAGGTTGGTCGTGGTGGTTTTGCCGTTCGTCCCCGTTACACCAACCATTCTCATATTGGTGGAGGGGTTGCCGTAAAAGCTGGCTGACATTAACGCCAGCGCCTGTCTGCTGTCTGCGACAAGCGCCCAAGCTACGTTTGGCGGTACGGTAACAGCTTTCTGCGCCACCACAGCGACCGCTCCCTTTTCCACCGCCTGGGGTATATATTCGGCGCCGTCATGCTTAAAGCCCTGCACCGCGACAAACAGAAAACCAGGCTCAACCTTACGGGAATCATAGGTTATACCGGTAAGCACTGTATTCTGGGGACCATCCGCGGCATGGACCTCGACCGATTTAAGCAATTCCTGAAAAAGCACGTTGTCGCCTCCTAACTTTTATGCTTAGAGCTATCAGTTACATATGATATACTATTATTTCCATCTTCAGTTAAATTATTCCAACTACGATATCCACTGTTATAGTTGAAGAGGATGGCCCGTTTCCTGATCGAAACCCGGCCAACCTCTTGGTATCATAAAACCGTCTATTAGATATTGTTTAATCGTGTAATTCCTGGGGTTGAAAATCCACCGTAATAGTTGTCCCTTTGGGCACCCTGGCGCCAGGCGCCTCTTTTTGCCCCACAGCAATACCACTGCCGGCCGGATTCAGGTGCAGGCCCAGTTTTTCCAGGATACCGCCGGCCTCTTTGATGGTCAAACCTTTCAGGTCAGGTACGGTAACCTGGTCTGCCGGAACAGCCTCGGGCGGGTTCAGGTTGAGAATTACTGTGGTTCCGCTGAGCACCTCGGCGCCTCCGTTTGGCACCTGTTTGTAAACAATATTCCCCTCACCCTGCACTTGTACGGCCAAACCGCTGTTATTCAACACCTTTTTGGCGTCTTCCAGCGGGTAATTAACTACGCTGGGCACAGTAGTTTTCAGTTTGGGCTCTTCAAAAATAAAGGGAGACTTCGGCTTCTCCAGAGCCGGCCTTTCAGGTACCTTCATGTAGCGCAGGGTGTCTGAAGCGATGGCTTTGAAAACAGGAGCGGCTACCTGACTCCCGTAATAGTTACCCCCTTGGGGCTCGGCGACCATCACCAGGCAGGCCAGTTGAGGATCGTCGGCGGGGGCAAAACCCATAAAAGAAGCAACATATTTACCGTCGGCATAGCCGCCTCTCTCAACAACTTGGGCCGTACCGGTTTTTCCCGCAGCCCCGTACCCATCCACGAAAGCGTTCCGGCCGGATCCTTTAAGGACTACATTTTTCAGAAGGCCCATCAAGGTCTGGGCGGTATTGTTCGAGATCACCTGCCGGACAGGCTCAGGCTTAAATTCCTTGACAACTTTGCCATTCACATCGGTAACTGCTTTAACCAGGGTCGGTTTCAGCAGAAGGCCACCGTTGGCAACAGCCGACGCGGCGGTTATCAGCTGAATGGGTGTCACGGCAATGGACTGGCCAATGGACATGGTGGCTATGTTCAGGTCGGTAGCTTCATTCTCAGGGATCTGGATGCCAACTGCCTCGCCGGGCAGACAGATCGAAGTCTTGTCGCCAAGTCCAAAGGCGTTAATATACTTATAAAATTTTTCCTTGCCCAGGTTTAAGCCTACTGTTATGAACCCCGGGTTGCATGAATTTTGCACTACCTCTTCAAAAGTCTGGGAACCGTGCCCCCCATCATACCAACAATGGATCACGCGGTCCGCCACCTTGATATAGCCGGGATCAAAGAAGGTGTCAGATGTCCTGACCGCCCCCTCTTCCAGTGCGGCTGCGGCGGTAATAATTTTGAAAGTGGAACCCGGTTCATAATTATAATAAATGCTGGGGTTGTGATCCCAGACATCCTGGGGATAATTCCGCCAGTCTCCGGGATTAAAAGTCGGCCGGTTGCCCATAGCCAATATTTCGCCTGTTTTCGGGTCCATTACAATGATGACCGCCAGCTTCGGGTGATGCTGTTCGACGATCTTGTCCAGTTCTCTTTCGACAAAAAACTGAATAGTTTGGTCAATCGTTAGTACAAGATTATGGCCCGGCACAGGTGGGATGAACTGGTGAAGCGCCTGGGGAATGTTATTGCCCACGGCATCTTTTTCAATAACAATACGTCCCGGCGTACCTTTCAACTCATTGTCGTAGACGCTTTCCAGCCCGGTCAGACCTTGGTTGTCATCACCGGCAAAACCCAGGACATGGGCAGCCAGGTTCTCCTGGCGGTAAAAGCGCTGATTCTCTTCCACCAGTTCAACACCGCTAAGATCTAAGGATTTTAAGTTTTGGGACGACTGGTAATCAATTCGCCTTTTGAGCCAGACAAAGCCCACATTTTGAGTGAGCTTCTTGTAGACATCCTCCTTATCCATACCAAGGGCCAAGGCAATCTTGTCGGCCGCAGCCCGTTTGTCCTCAATTTGGGGGGGGAAGGCGTAAGCGGAATCAACACTGACACTGGTTACCAGTTCCTGACCGTTGCGATCAAATATGGTCCCCCGCTTGGCTTCCACCGGAACATCCCGCATACGAACCTCAAGAGCTTCCTGCCTGAGCCGGTCTCCTTCAACAAGCTGGAGCCAACCCAGTCGAACTATTAAAATAAGAAACATTCCTCCCGCTATCAGAAAGAGTCCGGTTATTCTTTTCCGGATTAAGAGATTCGTTGTCTGCATATGTTACCCCCTTGGAGCCTGCCCCGATGTTACGACCCGGCCAGGTCTTGTTTTCCAACCGGTTAACAAGCTCGTTGAATGCTCTGACCAGAAGGCTCCCGCTATCACCGGTAAGGGGGCTGCCGGCGGCTTTCGCACCGGCATCGGGCAGCGGCTGCGTCTTATCTGCAACAGCCAACATAAGGACATTGCTGCTGTCCGGCTTGACCATTCCTAGTTTATTGACTGCCAGCGTCTCGACCCGATCCAGCGAAGCCAGTTGTTGGACTCTCTCATCCAGGTCATGGTTTTCCACCCTTAAGACGGCCAGCTCTTGTTGCAAACTACTGATCTGATACCCAAGCTTGAATACTCTGGCTTGAAAATATGTGATCATGATACCAAGGGCAAAACCCAATAAAACCATCCCAATCAGCAAAATCTTGGGTCCCCTTGACGAGCGCTTGAGCCTGCGATTTTTCTTCGGTCTGGGCCGGTCCGCTGACAACCCGTAGAAGCCTGTCTTATCCTGAGCTACGATCAATATTATTCAACCTCCGGAGTGAATAGAACTTCAGCCAAGGTAGATTGTTCCATGATCGTCTTATAGTGATTAATCTGTTACACTTTTTCACCTATTCTAAGTTTGGCGCTTCTAGCCCTGGGGTTAACCGCCAATTCCTCTTCTGATGGGAGAACCGGCTTGGTGGTAACAATCTGCAGCGCCTTTTTACGCCCACAAACACACACCGGAAAATCCCGCGGACAGGTGCAGGGCGAGGCCAGTTCCCGAAACAGATCCTTAATAATCCGGTCCTCCAAAGAGTGAAAGGTGATTACACAGACCCGTCCACCGGGTTTCAAGACATGCACGGCTGATTTGACAGCAGCCTTTAAAATCTCCAGCTCACCGTTTACAGCTATGCGCAAGGCCTGAAAAGTACGTTTGGCCGGGTGAGGACCTTCCCGCCTAGCCCCGGCGGGTACCGCTTTTTTTATAACTTCAACCAGTGCTCCGGTTGTTTCAATGGAGCGCCGCTTTCTCTCCTCACCTATAAATTCCGCAATCCTGGAGGCCCAGCGCTCTTCCCCGTATTTTCTGATTGTTTCAGTCAGTTCCTCCACTGTCATATGGTTAACCAGCATCCCGGCCGTGATTTCACGCTCCGGATCCATTCTCATATCCAACGGGGCATCATGCTGGTAGCTGAATCCCCTGGCCGGGTTGTCAAGCTGGTAAGAGGATGTTCCAAGATCAAATAAAACTCCGTCTACGGTCAGAATACCAAGGTCGTCCAACACCTCAACCAACCGGCTGAAGTTGGATCTGACCAGAATCACCCTTGGCTTATAGGAAATCAGCCTTTTCCCCGCAGCGAGAATCGCCTCCGGGTCCTGATCTAAAGCCACCAGGCGGCCGTCCGGCCCGCTTCCTTCAAGAATCAGTTCACTGTGCCCGCCCCCACCCAGGGTGCAATCCACATAAACACCGCCCGGCTTTAGTTTAAGCCCCTGGACAACTTCAGCGGCTAAAACCGGCAGGTGACTGAAATCCATAAATCCTCCTTTTAGACCATTACTTACCAATACAAAACCCTAGTTTTAAATATAAACCAACCTGGTTAAATATCAAGGTTTAAATCCACAATTTTTTCAGCAATTTCCTCATAAGAAGAAGCCGCCTGTCGACTGTAATTTTCCCACTGATTGCCGGCCCAGATTTCCACGCGTGATGAAACCCCGATTACCACCACGTCCTTTTCCAGGCGGGCGTAATCACGTAAATTTCCCGGGATTAATATTCTTCCCTGTTTATCAACTTCACATTCGGCGGCTCCTGAGAAAAAAAACCGAACAAAGGCCCGGGCATCACCCTTTGTAAAGGGCAAGCACTTCAGTTTTTGCTCAAGCGCATCCCATTCAGACTGCGGGTAAGCAAAAAGACATCCGTCGAGACCTTTTGTCAACACAAAATGGTCCCCCAGGCCTTGTCGGAAGCGGGCTGGGATAAAGAGTCTTCCTTTGCTATCTATTGCATGCTGGTATTCACCCATGAACATGGCAGGCAGCTCCAGTACGCTTCAACTTACACCACTAATCACCACTTTAACCCACTTATTCTATATATGAAGATGATATCCTTCATCCAAAATGCATTTTTATTATTTTTTTTTATCCAACAACAAAAAAGGCCGCAACTGGGCGACCCTAATTTTTGAAGCTGATTATATTTTGATCAAATTCCTCTTCCGACGATTAAATGAAGTAATCTCCCTGTACCCGGCTGCTCTTACCAACTTCAGGGCCTCATCCAGACCCGCGCCAACCTGATCGGGGGCATGGGCGTCCGACCCCAGAGTTACGGGAATGCCATGCCGGTAAAATATCGCAAGCAGGGAAGGGGCCGGATATATTTCCCGGGCCGGATACCTGAGCCCGGCCGAATTCACCTCCACGCAAACCCCGGCCTTCTTAAAAGCCCGCGCCGTTTCTTCATATAGAGGTGACAGGTCACGCTCCAGACGAAAACCGAATTTTTTGATCAGGTCAGGGTGGGCCATGACATCAAAAAGCCCGCTCAGGGCTGCCCGCTGAACAAGTTTAAAATACTGCTCGTAGACTGCTCCCAACTCCCTTTTGCCGTACTCCCCTATTTCAGCAGGGTTGTCAAACCCCCACCCGTCAATAAAGTGCACCGAGCCGGTAACATAATCAAAAGGGTAGGCAGCAAGTTCGAAAGCCAGCTTTTTCTCGAATCCGGGGACATAATCCACCTCAATTCCAAGCTTTACTTTAATAGGAGATACTCCGGCGCCCTGTTTTACCAGTTCCACATAAAGCGGGAGTTGATTTTCGGACATGGCATAATCAGGTATGGTTTCCCCCGACGCTAGGAAATAAAGAGGAAAGTGATCGGAAAATCCAACTTCCTTTATACCTTTCCTGACAGCCTGGTCCAGGTAATCTTCGATCCCGCCGGAGGCATGACCGCACAGGTTGGTGTGCAGGTGGTAATCTACAGGTATCACTTTTACCGAAGTCCTTTCCTGTCGCGAATTCTTTGTGAGACCTGAGAAGTCAGTTGGTAGATCCTTTCAGCGGATGCCAGGTCAAGCAAACCGGCGCCGCAGGCCGGAGTGATCAGGCATCGCTTTAAAAGAGTATCCCGGTCAATCCCGCGCCCGGTTAGTTCCGACCATTCCCCATCCAGGATGCCAAGCAATGAATCCGCATCCTCGTCCATGGCGCGTTCATTAGTGGTTGGGATCAGGCCCCAGGCCAGCGAGCCCCCCCGGCCGAGGAAACTTTTTAGCGACGGGATAAAAGGAATCAGTGAGCTGAAGTAATTATAAGCGTCGAAGCTGACCACCTCCAGTTCCGATTCAAAAAGGAGGGACCAGTCGATAGCGTCACAGGAGTGCGCTCCGGCCAGCGCGCCTGTTCCATGAATAGCTTGCGAAATAGTACTGAAGTCCTCCAGGATCATTTCTCTGGTGACTGTTATGTAGTTGGACTGCCCGTAGATACCCAGCGCGGGGTCATCAATAAAAATCATTACCGGTAAACCGAAGCGGCCCAGTTCCGTCCCCTGCCAGGCCGCGCTGGTGGCTATTGATTTTACAACCAGATCTCTCAACTGCTCGTCATAATAGGCGAAACGGCCCCGCTCATCCTTAACCTGGAAAGCAGCTGAAATAGGACCCACCACGTGGCCTTTCAGCATGCGGGCATCTCCTGCGCCTTTTTGCAAATCTTCCAGAAAGGCGTAAAACCCGGCCGCCGCTTCCACGGGAAAGGCAAATTCATTAAGCGCTGCAAGGTCACCTTCTTCAGCAGCAAGATATGTGGTATAAAATTCTGTAAGCCGGGTGTCCCAGTCATCTTTGGTGGTGTCAAAAAAGGTTTTATTCCCGTCATCGACGAGCAGTCCAATCTTTACCAGCGGTTTGAGGAACTGGTTGACAAAATGCTCCTCCCTGCCCCGCTGCGGCAACTGCGGCCAGTGGGGAATTTCCGGCAGGTGCTTTTTAATCATGTCAAGAGCATCAGCCGGGTCATGCTGCGGCATACTGCCGATGCCTGTGGCCTGTCCGTTAGGTTCAAAGATCATGTTGACCTCCTTATTTTAGCTGTTTAATCCCGCCAGCACTAAAACTGGTCCTCGAAAAGCCTCTGGGGTAGTGGGCTTGGGGGTATCCTCCGCTCTCTTTGCAATTCTACATTTGTGCTTCAAGATCGTTGTACCGACCGCATCTACAAACAGCCATCCGGTAGCTACGCGCTATTCAAGCTTTTCTGCAAGCTACGCACGCGCTAAGGAACGCACCCAGGTGCAGGCTTATACTGCATTTCTTACCGGTCAGTCGTAGGGCGTAGGCTTATACTGACTTGTATCTGGTTAGGCGTAGGGTGTAAGGTTATTAAAAAAGGTAGGGGGATGATCCCCTGCTATTATTTTTTACGCCTTACGCCTTACGGCCTACGGCTATTTTTAGCCCCAAGCCCGCAAGTCAAGCCTTTTCGAGCACACTTTTTGAGACAGGTGAAACAAGGACGTGCAGGGGACGGTTCTTATTGCTTACCTATTGTTTACTAATTGCCCTACTCATAGCCTTCCATAGACATATGTCGCCCATTGTCCCCACAAAGTGCATTTTCATTGTTAGTTGCACATTTCGCTATAGCTCGCCAGCAAGATATGAAAACTTAGCGATGTGGGTGCGAATGAATTCACACCTCGTTTGTTGGGGTACAGCTTCGCATATCGGTTTTAAAACCCTGACCCCATAGAAATACAGGATATTCTCACGTCCCACGACCCACGTCCCAAATCAGTTTAGTCTTTCCAGGCGCGGCCCCCAGCCTATCTCTTTTAAGAGACCGGGATACAACGTGGGGTTTGCCGCGGGGCACCCGCCAAGAAGGGCGACACAAATTGCTTCAAGTACGTTGGAACCATAAGACCTGCCTTCCAGAGAAGGCGCCGCTGTAACCAGCCACCGGGCGCCCCTTCTTTTCAGTTCAAGGACATCCCCGGCTGTCACGGTACTTGTAATGATGCTCTTCCCACTGAGGTCGGCGGGCAGGTGGTAACGCAGAAAATGGAAATCACCGGCAATGATGTCGGCCCTTTGGTAGAACTGTTCAAATCGCGGCCGCGAGGTCTCCTGCCTTTTGCCCAGGGGATACAGGAAACCTATGGGAAGCTGGCACAGCAGGGGCAAAAGCGCCCGTGCGGCTGCGCTGAAAGCTTTTAAGGAGTGAAAGGGTACCGGCAGCCCCAGGGCAAACAGCGCGTCCCCGATGATCAGCCGGCAGCCGGCCTCCTCCAGGGATTCCGCCAGAGCCCAGCGGTCAAGCGCAGAGACTATTAAAACAACCTGTCCCTGCCGCGGCCAGCCGGCCTGGTTGCGGATAAACCGGATCAGTTCCTTTTCCACGGTATCCTTTATGCCGCTGCCGTCCACGAGCGGCGTACGGCTGACCTGAGCAGCCAGGCGCGCCCCATCCCTGAGCTGGTAGCGTCTGGTTCCCGCCCGCAGGTAGAGGTTCACCCCCCCCAGACCAAGCGCGTCAACCTTGCCGTCCAGGTCACTGAGGAGTTTTGCCGCTCTGTCCAGGTCCCCGTCTGTACCGAAACGCTGAATGAGCAGCCGGCAACCGGAAACCTCATTTTCAACCTCATGGTCGCGCCCGGCTGAGCCCAAGCTGACACTTACCACACGCTTCAACTAAACCGCTCCCACCTGTCAAAACAACTCTTTTGCATATAAAATTTCACTTACAAGTGTAACACCCTTACCGCCCATAATACCAATGAAAATGAACACTGGGGAGTGACAATGATGAGACATATTTCACGTCATTTGCCTCACTTGGCTCAAAAATATTGCTCGAAAAGGCTTGACTTGCGGGCTTGGGGTTATCCGGAGCGAGCGGAGCACCTGGGTGCGTTCCTTAGCGCGTGCGTTGCATGCAGTAAAGCTTAAATAGCGCGTAGCTACCGGATGGCTGTCTGTAGATGCGGTCAGCATGACGCTCTTATTGCACAAATGGAGAATTGCAAAGAGAGCGGAGGATAACCCCAAGCCCACTACCCCAAAGGCTTTTCGAGAACCAGTTATGACCTTTACCATTGTGATACACTCACATTTATATTGGGCTGCAAAACTTCACACTAACATATATTGTGTATTGCTCCGTATGCTTGATATCAATGAGTAGTCGTTGATATTACTTCAGATTATCATGGTCGGGCAAAACAAATCTATCCCGCCTGTCCTGCCTCGCTGTATGAAGTTATTGCTTCACGGTACACTTCAAGAGTCCCCAGGGCGATACTCTGCCAATCGTAGACAGTAAGCACCTTTTTCCAGGCCTGCCTGCTCAAATCCCGGGCCAGACCAGGGTTGATTAAAATTTCCCGGATGTAGTAGGCCAAGAGGTCCGGGCGGCCCGGGGGCGCCTTGTAACCGTCTATCCCGTGTGAGACCACCTCGCTTAAGCCCCCGGTATCCGAAACAATTACAGGGACCTGGGCGGCCATTGCTTCCAGCGCCACAATTCCAAAAGGCTCATAAAGGCTGGGGAAAACAGCGACATCTGCCAGCTTTAGATACTGGTTCCGCCTGGATTCATCCAGATAGCCAAGAAAGGCCACCCGGTCATTCAGACCCAGTTCCCGAACTTTAGATCTGAGATAAGCTTCATAAGGGCCAATACCGCCCACCAAAAGCTTCAGCTCCGGTATGTGCGGCAGGAGCAGGGCAATGGCTTCAAGCAGTACCTGGACCCCTTTCTCTGGAACCAGGCGACCAATAAAGAAGACTGTTTTTTCACCGGACACAGTGTCGGGTTTACCCGGCACCAACTGTTTGGGCCTGCCCAGATTGGACGGATCCACCCCGTTGGGAAGGACATGCACAATACTGCGGGGGACTTTGAACAGGGTGTTGACCTCATTGGCCATATAATTACTGCAGCAGATTACCCGTGTAGCCTGTAGGGCAAAGCGGGCGTCCAACTGGTGAATGCGCTGCTGAAGCTCATTATGGATGCCCCGGTTGCGACCGTATTCCGTGGCATGGATGGTCGCCACCAGGGGCAGCCCGTAGCGATCACGCAGTGTTATAGCCGCGTCCCCGACCAACCAGTCGTGCGCGTGGACCAGGTCAAACGGTTCTCCCCCCATAAGTTCGCCTGCCAGTTCAACCATCCCCACATTCAACTGCCCTACCCATTCCATGAAGTCCTTGGAAGTGAGCAGTGACTGGTCAACACGGTGGACATGGACACCCTCCAACAGTTGGTAAGATGGCGTCTCCGGCGCGGGGCAGGTGATCACATGGACATTCTGCCCGAGGCGGGCCAGCGCCCGCGAAAGGTCGTTGACATGACGAGCCAGACCGCCTACCGTACGAGGCGGAAACTCCCAGGAGAGCATCACTATTTTCAATGCTTCTCCTTTCTCACCGGAGCGTAAGTGTTTGACCCGGTAATGGCGGCTGTATATACTGTAATCCATTTCCGGAAAAATATTGTCTCTTTTTTCAAAATCCGCTAATTCGTCCTCGTTGATTTCTCCTTCACTGAGACGCAAAGCCAGGGTGTTAAAGCGGCCGATGTGATCGCTGATACGCTGCACGGCATACTGCACTGCAGTAGCTGTTTTTATGATAAAAGCCCAATCGCTGCTCTGTGCCAGGACCAGCTCCCGCGCGGCCTGGTTGAGCAGGCGCCGTACTGCTCCGCCGGCAGCCGGATGGAGATCCGCCAGGTCTACCATAGCTGTTTCAGCACGGTGAATATGCCGGTAAATCCAGTCATTGGTGGGATTTAGCCATACCAGGTTGTAACCCCCTTCACCCCAGCTGGAGGCAGCCAGGTTCACCACCTGGTTATCCATATAATCGCCCAGGTAGTTAGCGGGTGTCGTCATCTTCACCCCATATTCCCCGGTATCGCAGGCGCGGCACAAGTTTTCCAGCCATATGGGACCCTCATACCACCAGTGGCCAAACAGCTCAGCGTCATAGGGTGCTACCACGATAGGCTTACGGTCCATCCGTCCGGACAGGTATTTTAACTGCTCCCCCCGGTTGAAAGCAAAATTGCGGGCGTCCATGTTTGCCCGTTGCTCAGCCAGACCTGGTTGATAGGGCTCTTTATTGTGCCCCTTGCCGGTAATGCGATAGTATTTTATCCCGGTGTCACAGCGGATATTACCGCCAGGCAGGCAGGGAGCCAGGTAATCCAAGTCCAGGTCATAACCGATGTCCCGGTAGAACTCGCGGTAAAAGGGATTCCCGGGGTAACCGGTATCACGATCCCAGACCTGCTTTGAACTCTCCGGATCCCTTCCGAACGCCGCCACACCCGAGGGACAGTAAATCGGAGCGTGCACACCGTAGCGTGGAGAGGGGCTGGAGTTAGTAATACCGTGCGTTTCCACAAAAAAGTAGCGGATTCCGAATTCCTTCAAAATCTCATCAATGCCCGGCACATAACCACACTCCGGCAGCCACATGCCTGCCGGAGGCCTGCCAAAAAGCCTTATGTATTGTTCCACCCCAAGCTGCACCTGGGCTCTCCTGGCCTCCCGCGTCTGCATCAGCGGCAGGTAGCCATGTGTCGCGCAGGTAGTAATCACTTCCAACACCCCCAGGGCCTGCAGGCTCTGGATGGGCAGGAGAAGATTGCCGCCGTAATCTTCTTCAAACAGGCGACGGACCACATTGAGGCGCTCAAAATACATCACAGCCAGGTCACGAAAGGCTGTATTGTCTCTATTTCTGTAAATCTCGGCTTCCGCCAGGCGGATCAAGGCATCCAGATGTCGTAAATACCTCTCCTGCAAAAGGTGGTCGTTCAGCATAGCGACCAGCGGCGGTGACAGGGACAGGGTGATACTAAAATGGACCTCGTCCTTTACCAGTTTTTCAAAGGACTGGACCAGCGGAAGATAACACTCAGTGATAGCCTCAAAGAGCCATCGCTCTTCCATAATACCGGGGTCTTCCGGGTGGCGGATGTAGGGCAGGTGGGCGTGCAAAACCATCGCCAGGTATCCGTCAGGCAAATCACTTACCCCCCCTAAAAATAAAAATCCATACTAAGATTATAGCATGGCTGGAATTCCCGGTACGTAACTATTCAAAAAGTCCGAGACTTATTTTGGCGCCGAGCAGTTCTTGCAAAGACCAAAGATTTTAAGCTGGTGGTTTGTAATTGTAAATTCATGCTGCTGGCAGACGCGATTCTCCAGTTCTTCCAATAGATCTTCATTAACCTCGATGATATTGCCGCACTGAGTACAGATGAGATGATGGTGCTGGTGGCTGTGCCCCAAACCCGCTCCCAACTCGTAGCGCTTGCGCCCGTCACCGAAATCAATAGCGTGGATAATATCAAACTCGTGGAACAATTCCAAGGTCCGGTAAACCGTGGCCAGTCCCGTGTCAGGCGCCTTTGACTTGACTAAATTGTAGACTTCCTCGGCGCTTAAATGCTTGTCCTTATTTTCCAGCAGCACTCTCAAAACCAGTTCCCGCCGGGAAGTAAGTTTGTACTCTTTTTGCCTTAGTTTATCACCAACATCGGAGATTAGATTTTTCATTACTACACCACCAGAACTGTCCTTTTTGTTAGTATAATGAAAGTTGGGGAAAGTGTCAATTAAAGGATATTGTTGGGACGTGGGTCGTGAGACGTGGGACGTGAGAATGCAAGTATTCCTTTGGGGTCTTTTTACTTTATGCTGTCTTCTCCTTAATAATACGTCTTATTCAAAAACAAAAGCCTGTAAAGAATTTTTAGCAGGCTTTTATCTGCTTAAATTATAAAGTTGAAAACTACCTTAGGCTCTGGTTGTCTTGCGATAGGTAATATTTCTGTTTGTATCTTTTCCAGCGCCTGCGGCGGGCATTATTATGGAGTCTGACAATTACCAGTAAAAGAGCCAGGACCGGCGCCGCTATTAACCAGGGGCAAATCTGGACGAGTAATTTTCGATCAACCTGTTTTTGTGCGATCAGGTCGACCCTGCCCAACTCGCGGTCGCCTTCAAAGAAGACCAGTTCACCCAACTTTGTACCGGCTTTTACCGGCGCGTTAACATTGGCTGCCAGCTTGACTTCCGGCCTGAAATCTGCAGTATTATCCGTCGGGAAGTTGTAGTTTAAGGAACAGCCCGTTTGCACAGGCACGGACTCGTCCAACCCGTAGCGGACGGGAACCTCCCCAACAAACTTGCCCGCTTCAGTCAGACAAATGTTGTTATAATCGTTAAAACCGTAATCAAGTAGAGTTTGCGAGTCGGTCCAGATGTTGGCGCCTTCGGTCTTCAGGACCACCGCCACCAGTTCCCTGCCGTTGCGGTTCGCAGCCGAAACCAGGCATTGCCTGGCTATTTCCGTATATCCGTTTTTTATCCCGACAGCCCCTTCATAATTCCACAGGAGCCTGTTGTGGTTTTCAAGATAGGTTTGGGCCATGGGGTCACCCCGGTCGATGGTCCTGATTTTAGTGGCCACTATTTTCCTGAATTCAGGGTTCTGCATGGCGTAGTAGGAAATCAAAGCCATATCGTGGGCAGTGCTGTAGTGATTGGGGTCAGGCAGGCCGTTGGGGTTAATAAAGTGAGAATTCACCGCCCCTACCTCGGCAGCCTTTTCATTCATGAGATCAGCAAACTTTTCCACCGAACCTGCTACGTGAACGGCAATCGCAACAGCCGCATCATTGCCTGAATTCAGCATCAGGGCGTAGAGAAGGTCTTCCAGCGACATCTTCTCCCCTTCCAGGAGGCCAAGAGCCGACCCCTCAACGTTGCAGGCTTCGGCCGTTATCGTTACCATGTCATTGAGCTTGCTGTTTTCAAGAGCAATAACAGCAGTGAGGATCTTGGTGGTGCTGGCCGGGTACAGCTGCTGATACGGATTTTTCTCATATAGGAATTGCCCGTTCCTGCCGTCAATTAGCGCTGCCGCTTCACCGGAAATCTCAGGAACAGCAACAGCAGGCCGGGGACTGTGGAATAACAGCATAATAATAACGGCCAGTATGGTGCACAGGCCTGTCTTAGTCTGCATTGCATCACCTGGAGGTAAATTTTAACACATATACAAAAAGAATCGGAAACTTGAAAAACCAAAATATATTATACCATATTGGTTATTGCGTTCACAGTATATAAAAAAAGATCAATCTGCCTTGCGCGGCCGGAACCACATGGACAGGACCAGTACAGCGCCCGTTATAAAAATTATTAGACCAAACAACAATGAGGATGAGGCGTTCAGAGCGCCGGATTTACTAAAAGCCTCCAGCAGGTGTGCCGTCACTCCCCCGATGAGAAATGCCAGAGCGTAAATGACACACCAGAGAAGGATCCCCTCGCGCCATCCACGTTCTTTTAATATGACCATGGTTGAGGCAATGCAAGGGACAGTCAGGGTCAAGGTAAGCATTACCACGAAATCCTGGATGGGAAGCATATGCAGGTTCATAATGGTGGCCGCTCCAAATTCCTTGCGGATAGCGCCCATGATGAAGACATCGGCAATTTGCGGCGGCAGGTGCAGCCAGTTTACAGTAAGCGGCGTGAGCAGCGCGCGCAAACCCTGCAGGAGTCCCGTAACCTCCAGAATACTTAAGAATAGAGCTCCCCCTGCAAAAAGCGGCAAGGCTTCTTTTATAAAATTATAAGATCTTGTCCAGGCCTTTTTTATAAAATTTTTCGGTTGCGGCAAACGCAACGGCGGCAGTTCAATCAGAAGCGGGGCGGGAACACCCGGCAGATAGCGCGCCAAAAACGTCCCGGTGGTAGTCAGGATGCTAAAGAGAATTAGAATATACAGGAGCAGGTAAGTTGGACCCAGCCGGGCAAACACAGCCATAATAATGGCCATCTGGGCAGAGCAGGGAACACCGAAGGCCAGTAAAAAAATGGCAATGCGTCGCTCCCGGTCCGAGTTTAGCAACCTGGTGCTGATGCAGGCCATAGTAACGCAGCCAAAGCCCAGGATCAGTGGAATGACAGCCTGCCCGTTTAACCCCAGAGCGCTCAGGCTCCGGTCAACCAGGGTGGCGATCCTCGGGAGGTAGCCTGAATCCTCAAGAATGGCCATGACCAGGAAAATCCCCAGTACCAGCGGCAAAAGGAGGCCGATCAGGTAGGTCACGGTGAGGGTCAGCACACCGTACTGGCCCGCTAAGATAGTTGTCAGCACCGACCCGGGACCCAGCAAGCCGCCCAGCAGCGATTGAATCGCCGGTTCATAGTAGCCACTCATCATTGGTTCGGTAAAGCCCACTAGATACTGGGCTATAAAGACACCAACCAATTCGTAGATACCCCAGAGGGTCAGTAACAAAAGCGGAAAGCCGGTAACAGGAAGCAGCATCCAGCGCCCCAGCTTGTCGGCAAATCCCTGATTTTCACCGGCTTCCTTAACTACCAGAGAGGCAATCTGGTTGGCCCTTTCCCGGCGGCTCCGGTAAACCGACTCCAGCTCAGCGCCGGGAGCAGCCCCGCAGCGCTGGCTGACTGCGGGATCCCCTTCCAGGATCAGCAATGCCTCGCCCCTGCTGCAAGGGGTACTGACCCGGCTTATTTTTTCCAGTAGAGAACTGTCCACCAGCCCGGGCCGGGCCTGGTAGATTTTTTCCTTGAGTTCATCAATACCCGTATGGTGGACAGCCACTGTACGGACAACGGGGATGCCCAGGAGTTCCTCCAGGAGAGCATGGTTAATCCTCATTCCCCCCCGCTCTGCTTCATCCGCCATATTAAGGGCCACTATGATCGGGACGCCCATATCAATTATCTGTAAAGTAAGGAACAAATCCCGCTCCAGGTGGACCGTATCGACGATATTTACCACTATATCCGCCGCGAGTATAATGTCACGGGTGATTTCTTCTTCTTCACTGTAGCTCGAAACACCATAAACCCCGGGCGTATCAATCACGACATCACCGTTATAACGGCCACAGGCTATGTCGAGAGTGGTCCCGGGGTAATTTGCGACATCCGCATATAATCCTGTGAGAGCATTGAAGAAAACAGATTTACCTACGTTGGGATTTCCGGCCAGGACTATTTTCTTCCCGCCTGCCGGAATCCTGGACTCAATTCCATCGTTCACCGGGTCACACCCTTAATAAAAATTTTCAGTAATAAGCTCCGAGTCCAAGGAATTCGGTATGAACAAATGAACCGGGTTTTCAGGCCATAGCTCAGAAGAGTCGTAAGTCGTAGGGCGTAGGGCGTAATATTAGAGGCATTCCTTAATCTTTTAAAGCTTCTCATATCTCTGACCGACAGCTAAAAGATACTGCGATGTTCTTTATCCGCCTTACGGCCTACGCCCTGCGACCTTACGTGTACTTTTCAAGATATTCAACTCATATTTTCCATACAAATATGTGCTCGTCCAAGGTCATACAGATAGTTTCAGCATGGCTCAACCGAGATGGTTTTGGCCAGATTGCGGCCGATGGCTATTTCCTGCTTGTTGCGGGTCACCACTACCGGCCCTGCGGGAACAACCTCCCGGCAGGTTACAACCGCTCCTTCCGACAAACCGAAGCGTATAGCCTGAATCCGGACACGGTCGTTGGGAATTTCCGTAATTTTAACAACCTGTCCTCTACTGGCCTTGTCTAATTGCACGGTTGCCACCTCCCCAAATAATGACAACGATGAAGAACGATGGAGAAAATAACCATTATCATTATACAGTGATAAAGAGAACCATTCTCACTTAAATTATAAGGGAGCTGCTAAGGATTAGCAATAATTATTTTTGACGCAAAGGGACAAAATATACTGAATCCCTGCTTTTCTACAGCTGGGTCACGATTACAAAAAATAAGAGGAAGGGGAGGCATTTTACATGTCCAGCATCGATGCCAAAGGTATGCAGGCAGCGGAATTGACCGACGAACAATTTACCCAACTGCGTAAGTTGGAACAGAATTTGAATAACGCGAGCGGCAACCAACAGGAAATTTACTTGCTGGCTGTAACCAGACGCTAAGAAGAACCAGACATAAATCAGCATTGGTTAAGTCTAGTTCCACCCCCGGGGTCTGCCGGTTTTACGCCTCCGGCGTCCCCGGCCAATAATCCATACCTATACCTAATTTTTTTTACAACCTTTCAATCCTCTTTGGTTCTAATTGTTACCAAACCTTCCATGGTGTATAATGACTCTAATAAACGGCTTAAGACAGACCTCCAGTTCTTACGGGGAGGAGTTGCTCAATTTTTTGCATGAACTGAAAATAATCCTTTCCTCTAAAAGAGATCTTGGCCTTTTGATGGTCCTTTTTTTAATGGAATTCACCAGAGGCGCCTTCTTCCTTACTTTTCTTCCTCTCTATGCGGTGAATTACCTGAGTATATCGGTGGCGGCAGCCGGGCTGGCCGTATCAGCCCACTACCTGTTCGAAACGCTGTTTAAAAGCACAGCCGGCTGGGAGTTGGACCGGCGTGGGCTGTGGGTCCTCCACCTGGGGCTCCTGATGGGCTTGTTCGCCCTGCTTATCATTAAATTACACCCAACGACTTACGTACTAATTGCCGGCTCGGCTTTTTTCGGGCTGGCCGTATCGCCTGTCTGGCTGGCTGTTATCAGCAATGTGGCCCCGGTTCAGTCAAGCGACCGGGCCGCTCGCATGGGCGTAGTCTTTGCCGTGTGGCTGGCCGGCTGCGGCGGTGGTCCGGTGGCGATCAACTTCTTTATTGTAAATGAATACGGGCTGGCTTTCTGGCTCTTGATCGGCCTTTGGATTTTAGCCATGCTGGTTGCAGCAGTAACACTAAGGGGACCCGGAGGGATCACTGTTGGCGGCGCCGGTTTTTCCTTTAACAAAGAAATTGAAAAATTGGCGCAGAACCAGGCCGTCAAAAAAATACTTCTGCCGGGGATGTTCCTGCAGACCTTGTCGGGGGGGCTGTTGCTGCCGCTATTGCCCATCTACGCTCAGACTGAACTCGGTCTTAACCCCAACCAGTACGCCTTTCTTCTCCTGTCCGCCGGATCAGCGGCGGCAATCTCCTTTCTGCCGATGGGCCGTCTGGCCGACCGGGTCAGGCTTAAAACCCTGCTGGGCACAGGATTCGCTATGACAGCCTTGTCACTTGCCCTGTTTTCGGCGGCCAGGGGAATGGTCAGCGTCTTTCTTCTCGCTGCCCTGCTGGGGTTTTCATACGCTATCGTCCTGCCTGCCTGGAACAACCTGCTGGCCAAAGTTATCTCGCCTGACCGGCAGGCTACCGGCTGGGGCGTGTTTGCAACTATTGAGGGCGCGGGCATTGCCATCGGGCCTGCCCTGGGCGGTTTGGTAGCGCGGTCATTCGGGATTTCGGCCGTCATAATGCTTACCATAATGCTCCTGGCGTCAATGGCCTGCTTCTATTTTGCCTACCCGGTTGAAAAGCTGTTTGCAAGGACCGGCTAAAAGGAGTTGTATGCCTTGGATACGCCTTTCATACAAATCTTGTTACTGCTGTTTTTGTCTTACGCAGTTGCGCCGACTGTTCTAATCCGCTTCGGCAGGATCGGCGCTATTTCCCGCGCCCCCAGAGGAGGCAGCAAGGTTGCTCTCACCTTCGATGACGGCCCGGACCCTTTCTATACACCGCAGATCCTGGGAATTCTCAGGGACCACCAGGTAAAAGCCTGTTTCTTTGTGGTCGGTTCAAAAGCCAGGGCCAACCCTGAACTGGTAAGGCAAATCGTAGAAGCCGGTCATGAGATCGGCAACCATGGTTTCTGGCATAAGCCGGTCTGGTTATTGGGACCGGTATCAACTGCCAGAGACATTATTGAGACCAACCGTACTATAGAGGAGTTCACCGGGCAAAAAGTGCGGTATTGCCGCCCGGCCTGGGGGCTCTTCAACCTTTCTTCCATCGCCTATTACCAGCTTAAGGGATTGAAAGTGGTGCTCTGGACCTTTATGAGCTGGGACTGGACAAAAGGAACCTCGCCTGAAAGCATCACCAGGAAAGTATTGAACCGGGTTCGTGACGGGGCCATTCTCATCCTGCACGACAGCGATAAGACCGCCGGAGCGGCCAGAGGCGGCCCGGCTCATGTGATTGAGGCCCTTCCCGCAATTTTGCGGGGACTGCAGCAAAAAGGCTTGCGGCTTGTCCCCCTGGAGGAATTTACCATAAAAAAGCGCCGTCTGCCTCTTAAAAGCTGCTTCCGGCGGGTTTGGGGCGTATACGATTGGACTATTCGAAAGTTAAGCGGAATCCGGGACCTGCGAGAAGGCAAAAGCTCTTTTTTCAGGATCGCCCTCAGGCGATACAGAGGTAAGGACTGGCCCATGCCGGACGGCAGCGTGTTGAAAGCCGGAGAAACTTACATGGAACTCCATATCAACAATGAGCGCCTGCTTGATACCATCGGGGACAATGTCAAAGTCGAGCGTACAGCCCTGATCGCGTTGCGGGAAGTCCGCAGCGAGCTTCCTGTCATAGCCCGGTTACTGGAATCAGACGACCGTTATCGCCATATAAAGGCTCTCTTGGCCATCACCCTGCTCCACCGCGGTACCGAACACCTCGGGTTCACCGCTTATGATATGCCTAAAGGACCCTTACGTACTCTGATCAGCTGGTATGAACGCTGGATGCTCGGACTATACCACCCCGGCGGTTTTAAAAAGCTGGGGGCTTACCGGGATAAGCTTGTACCCAAATATATTGTTATGACCAGGCAGGATCTGATGCAGCGCTACCTCCCTGCCGGGTTGGGCGTAGGTGAATTGGACGTGGGTCGTGGGACGTGAGATGGGACGTGAGACGTGGGAATTTCCTGCATTCCTATGGGGTCAAAGATTTGTGCGCATGAACCAAATATTATTTTTCAAGAAACTTCCAATTAGAAATGCAACCTAATGGTAACACCTGACTTCTATAATGTGGTGCAATTTCAATCGGCATAAACTGCGGAGCAGTTTAAGGGATCACCACTAAGTCCTTAGTATAGCGCATTCTTTCGGGTCATGTGCGAATGAATTCGCACCTACATTTTTTGAGCGATCTGGGTGTGTTTTCAGAGTAAAATGTTATTTTATCAACTTCTCAGTTGAAAAACGAGGTGGAGAGTTTGGACCATCAGGACCTTGGTGTGGAACTTCAAAGGATATTTCCCCCGGAACGGGTTCTCACCTCTGAACTTGAACGCAGGATGTACAGCTACGACAGCTCGTTCATGGCCAGGTTCCACAGTTTCGTGCCGGACGCGGTGGTACTGCCCCGATCCACTCAAGAAGTGTCCGCCCTAATGAAATTGGCCTCACAGCGGCGCATACCGGTAATTCCGCGCGGCGCCGGCAGCGGTGAGACCTGCGGCTGCCTGGCGGTGCGCGGCGGCATTGTGGTCGACCTCTCCGCCTGGGACGCCATCGAGGAGGTTGACGTCGCCAACATGCAGGTTTTTGCCAGGCCCGGGGTGGTACACTATAAGCTGAACGAACACCTGGCAGGCTTCGGACTGTTCTTCCCGCCCGACCCCGGCAGCACCCGCATGTGCACTGTCGGCGGGATGGTCGCCAATAACTCCAGCGGCCTGCGGGCGGTTAAGTACGGGACTACGGAACAGTACGTGCTCGGCCTGGAGGTGGTCCTGCCGGACGGGCAGGTGATCCAGACCGGGGGCTCCAACAACTGCCGGGCTTTGAAAAACGTCTCGGGACTCAACCTGACCAAACTGTTCGTGGGGTCGGAAGGTGTCCTGGGTATTATCACCAGGATCCGCCTGCGGGTATGGCCGCGCCCCAAGGCGCGAGGCATGGCCATGGCAGTATTCAGCGAACTGGACCAGGCCCCGGCGGCCGTTCTCGACGTGTATCAGTCCGGCATTCTCCCCTCCGGTATTGAAATCCTCGATACTTCGGCCATTCAAGCCATTAATATGTACAAACCCGAAATAAATCTCCCCAGCGCCGAGGCCATCCTTATTTTCGAAGTGGACGGCAACCCGGCGGGGGTAGCCTGGGAAGGACAGCAGATTGCTGAAATAGTTGGCAGGCGCGCTGTTTCTGTGGAATGGGCCACCGACCCGGCCAGGATGGCCGACCTCTGGCGGGGCCGCAGCGTTGTGGCCGTCGCCGCGGCCAGACTGCGTCCGGACGGCAGCAGGATCTTCGCCGGCGAGGACATCAGCGTCCCCTTAAGCCGGGTAACCGAAGCTTTGCGCCGGATCAAGGAATTGAGCCGGAAACACCACGTGGCAGTGGTAAACTACGGCCATATCGGCGACGGCAACATCCATACAGCCCCCGTAATCAACCTGGACAGCAGCGCTGAGGTGCAGCGGGCCAATGCCCTGGTGGATGATATCCACCGTTTGGCCATTGCCATGGGAGGCTCCACTACCGGTGAGCACGGGGTTGGCGCCGTAAGAAACCTGTATGCGGTGGACGAGCATGGTGAAGCGGCGCTTGTCATGAAACAACTGAAGGAAACATTGGACCCCCTTAACATTATGAACCCCGGCAAAATTTTGCCCCCGGAAGGGGGCAAGGACCGTGCCTGAGGACCTGGAAGGGTTAAAAGAACAATACCTGCGCTGCGTGCGTTGCGGGCAGTGCCGCTCGGTCTGCCCTGTTTTCGAGGTGGTAAAGAACGAGACTGCCACCCCGCGCGGCAAGGTTTTTCTGGCACACCTTTTGGCAACCGGTGAAATAGAAGCGAACGCACAAGTACAAGCCCAACTCTCCCGGTGCCTCCTCTGCCGTTCCTGTTCAAGGGAATGTCCTTCCGCCATTCCAGTCCACCAAATCGTTACCGCTGCCCGTGCCGAGCTCGCCGTGAAAGCGCCTTCCCTGGTGAAAAGGCTGGTATTCAGGAAAATCTGGACCAGGCCGCGCCGCCTGGCTCTTGCAGCGGGGGTAACCCGAAATATCCAGGCCCTGGGCCTGGACAGGCTGGGCCTTTACTTACGCCTGCTCCCGCCTGGTTTTGCCCTGCCGGGGCGCCTGCCCCGCCGGCCCGCGCACACCATCATCCCGGCTATAACACCGGCCACCGGAGAAACCAGGCTGCGGGTGGGCTATTTTCTGGGCTGCTCCACCAACTTCCTGCTCCCCGGCGCAGCGGCAAATACAGTGGCAGTCCTCTCCAGCCTCGGCTGTGAAGTGGTTATTCCTCCGGAATTAAAATGCTGCGGCCTGCCCCAACTGGCAAGCGGCGAAGCAGCTGCCGCCTCCGCCCTCGCTTCAGCCAATAGCGAAGTTTTTCGGCGTCTTAATGTGCAGGCCGTGGTCAGCGACTGCGCTTCCTGCACCGCAACCCTCAAGGAGAGTCCGGAATTCGACGGGCTCAAGGTGACGGAACTGTCGGAGCTGCTGCTTGAATTAATTCAAAAGTACAGCCCGGGGCTAAAACAAATTCAAAAACCGGTAACCTATCACGACCCCTGCCACCTGGCCAAAGCGCAGGGGATTACGGCCGCGCCGCGAGAACTGCTGCGCCTTACCTGCATGGATTTCAGGGAAATGGACGGCGCCGCGGACTGCTGCGGCAGCGGGGGCGCCTTTGCCCTGTACCACTACCGGACCAGTATGTCCATCCTGAATAAGAAAATTGCCAACATAAAAAAAAGCGGCGCGGAAATCGTCGCGACCTCCTGTCCCACCTGCATTATGCAACTGCGCCACGGACTGGCCGCCCACGGCTGTAAAATCGATGTGGTCCATACGGTCGAGCTGCTGGGAAAGACATTGGGACGTGGGACGTGAGACGTGGGTATATTTTTCAGTCGCCGGTCGTCAGATGTCCGACGTCGGAATATGTTGTTGTACACTGCATTCCCATTAGCTTCATGGCGGGGGGACGGTTCGTGACAGTGGGAATACAAGCCCACCATCAAATATATTCTTTTTTATGAATTAGCATTCGTAACGGACTGTTTTGTTGACCAGCAGTCCGTTGCATATTTGCAAACATGTTGTAACTGAACTGCACGTCGTAACATATTATAGCAAATATAGGAACAGGGCACATTTACATAATTTAAACTTTTTAACAAGGGGGCCTCGTTAATGGATTCTTCGTTAGCTCAGCGCAGGCAAACATTTTTTGCCAATTTCTTAGCTTTTTTTTCTTTTATCCTATCAGTAATTAAGTTTTTCTTCCGTTTACTCAACCGGTTGGTTGGTTAAAAGATTCAAGCCGGAACGACCCGGCTTTTTTGTTGGAATAATATTTTGGAAAGGGCCGTCAGAACATTTTTTTCCAGGGTTCCCCTTGTTCCCGGTCAAGCCGCCGCGATTCCCACTCCACATCATCCCTGATCAACGGTTCCTGCAAAAGTTCCTCCCAGGCCAACCGGGCCCGGACCAGAAAACGTCGTTCAAGAAGACCCAGGTCGCCTGCCTTAACCAGCGGGCAAAGCAGGGAGGCCGCCTGGTCAAGCCTCATCTCAAGATTTCCGTCAGGAGTCAGGTAAGGTACGACGGGAAAAGTCCGGCAGGCAAAAGGCCTTTTATCTCTGGGACATGCGCCGTTACAACTGACAAAGCTAACGCTGCCGGTCCAACTCGGGCAAAACTCGTATTCCTCCGTAGAGTGCTCCTGCCAGCATAACCATTCCTCGTTTTTGTTGAACATTACCTCCTCACCCGGCAGCAAGTACATCCCCACCCCCTGCTCCCACTCCGAACAGCAGGCCGCGCCACAGATTTTGCCGCAATCCGCCGCGAGGGGCGTTACATCCTCCAAAAGCCTGTAAATTCTTTTCCAGTTAATCATCCATGAACTCCCAAAGCTATTACACATATTTTAATTGATATTCCTGGGTTTCTCTGCGATGGTTATGCTCACGCTACGAAGCTGCTTTTTGCGAACCACGAGGGCATTGACACTGGCGTTGACCTGACAGGCTTTAATCGCAGCGACCAGATCGTCTGCGTTGCCGATCTTGTTCGCGTTGAATTCCATAATCACGTCACCCTGTCTCAAACCTGCTTTATCCGCCGGGCTGCCGCTGATAACTCCTACCACCAGCGCTCCTTCAGCCTTATCCAGCCCCAGGGAACGGATGGCGTCCTCGTCCACGGAACGGACCTGCACACCTATCCAGGGCCGTACGGCAATAACGTTATTTTTGAGGTCCTCCAGCACCCGCACAACGGTACTGGTAGGAATAGCAAAACCGATCCCCTGGGCCTCGGCGTTGATGGCCGTATTAATCCCCACCACTTCACCCCGCAGGTTTAAGAGAGGCCCTCCACTGTTGCCGGGATTGATGGAGGCGTCGGTCTGGAGCAGGTTTTCGTACTGGCGGTCGTTCACCGCAATCGGTCGTCCCTTGGCGCTGATTACACCGGTCGTGACCGTGTGATCCAGGCCGTAAGGATTGCCAATGGCAATGACCCAGTTGCCGACCCTGATCTGGTCTGAGTTGCCCATGGGCAGGAAAGGCAAGTCTTTACCCGCATCCAGTTTTAGAAGGGCGAGGTCCAAATCGTAGTCCGCGCCCACCACCCTGGCCGGCAGATCCTGATCAAAACCGGTCACAGTGACGGTAATCTCATCAGCTCCGTCAACAACATGCTCATTGGTTAAAACATAGCCGTCAGCCGATATAATAAACCCCGAGCCAAGGCCCTCTTGCTCCCGTTGCCTTTGGGGAAGCCCGAAAAATTGGCGAAAAAACGGGTCATCCACAAAGGGATTGGCGGAACCTCCGGTATTTATCCGGGTCGATATCTTCACCACAGCAGGGCTGGTTTGAGACACTACATCAGCGATGGCGTCAGGCCCCACCCCCGGCAACTGTTCAGCAGTAGCAAGACCGCCTCCCTCATCCCCCTGTTTTGCGGGATATAAATCCTTGACAAGCTGGCAACCTCCGGCGAACATCACTCCAGCGATTAAAGCTGCCACCGCAACAATAACAAGAGTACGTCTCCAGTTTGTATACAAACCCTTTCCCCCCTGCGTAGTATTCCTTAATTATCATAGCACAAGTTTTTTTTTGAACAATAAAGAAATTCTCAAAATAAGACCACCCCAGGCAATATTGTTTTGTACCAATGTCACAAAAAAGCGCTGAGCCGGGTTATATACTACAGCTAAAAAAAGGTGGGATTATGCTATGACTTTTTGGTCAAAAAAGGTAGTCCTGTTGTTGTTGCTTATCGCTGCAGGATTAACTGCCGGACTGCTTGCTGTCGACCGCTATGTCCAGAAAAGGGGAGCGGCATATATGGTCGCTCAGGGCAGTTGCCCCAACCTGCAGGCGGCTGTCGTTTTGGGCGCTTACGCTTCGCCGGACGGCTGGCTCTGCCCTATGCTCGCGGACAGGGTAACAACCGCGGTGGAGCTATATAAGGACAAGCGTGTGCAAAAAATCATCATGTCCGGCGACCACGGCCGTACAGACTACGACGAGGTTAACCAGATGCGCAGGTACGCGGAAAAATTGGGCGTACCGCCTGAGGATATCTTCATGGACCACGCCGGCTTCTCCACCTTTGACAGCTTGTACCGGGCCAGGCAGGTATTTTTGGTGGATTCCGCGGTGGTGGTAACCCAGTCCTACCATCTGCCGAGGGCAGTATACGCCGCCAGGGCTCTAGGTATTGAGGCGGGCGGCGTGTCCGCGGACAGGCAATTGTACGCCGGCGCCTGGTTCTACAGCCTGCGAGAAATACCGGCCCGCCTTAAAATTTTTGCCCAAATCCACCTGCTCCATGCCAAACCACGCTTTCTGGGAGAAGTAATTCCCGTCAGCGGGGACGGACGGCAAACAATGGATGGGCTTTAAGCAATGCGGCCTGACCGCTTTTAGCATTTTGGATGTAGTCTTTTTGGGGGGAAGAAAAATAATACGCAACAACGGCTGCACTAAAGTTGAACATGTTTTTGGATCCGGTCCGGCCCTAACTTGCAGGATTTTGGAAGAGTATAAGGAAGTAATATTTAATCAAAGAAAGGGGTGCAGGTATGTATAAAAAAATACTTATCCCCGTGGACGGATCCGAAAAAGCGTCTTTGGCTGCCCGTCAGGCAGCCGAACTGGCTTCCATACTTGGCTCCGAGGTTACGCTTTTTCACGTGGTGCCGATCCTGCCGGTGGATCGTTTTCGCAGTATAGTGATTGAGGAGTCAAGGCTCCAGGGTAAAGAACTGCTGGAGCAAGCAAGAAAGGAATTAGACGAATTCAATATCACAATTGACACTGACATGGTTCCCGGCCATCCGGCAGATGCAATTTGCCTGAAAGCAAGAGTTGACAAATATGACCTGATTATCATGGGCAGCAGAGGTCTCAGCGGCGTTAAAGGTTATCTGATGGGGAGCGTTAGCAGCGCCGTTACCCGTTATGCCCCTTGCTCTGTTCTTATAGTACGTTGATAAAAAAACGCAGCCGCAATAAAATGTCTGCGGGGCGCGCCCCGTCTCAAGCTCCCCTCCATATTATGATATATAGTGTTCCTATGTTAATAGATATATAATAGAACGACCAACGGAATCAGTCCCCGCGAGAAAGGAGGTCTTAAACGGTGATCAGTGTTGAGCTGGCTAAAGAACTGGCAAAGTATTTACCCTGGGAGCCGAAGGTTGGCGACCTTACCATAGTCTACGGTGATGGGGGAGAAGAGATCATTGAACCGATTATACCCAAGCATGAAAAGGAGAACAAAATCGTCCTGTCCCTGCGCAACGTTGGCCACCTGATCTGGCTTCCCAGGCTTACCATGCTGCTCTACGAGCTAAAAAAAAGAGCCGGTAAAGGCTTTTCTCTCTCTTACGACAAGGATACCGACAAGTGGCGCTATCAAGACGATTGTTTCGAAAGCTGCCACGACAACCCGGAAGATGCGGCAGCCACAGCCCTGCTCAGGCTGCTGCAGAAAGAAGAACTCAAAAAAGCATGAATTCTCACCCACATTTGAGCAACATTTTAGCGGCCGAAATGTTTTCGGCGCAGTTACTTGAAAAACTTTTCGGCTTGACGCTGTAAAGAGCCCCGAGGGGCTCTTTTTATTTCACCTGACCCGCCGTTTTTTTGCGCCGGGTATTAGCCCCCGCCTTGCGCAGACCTTCGTTGTATGCGTGGATTTTTTGGTCGACCAGGCGGAACACGGTGCCGTCCGGGTAGTTGCCGTCTTCCCCCGGCTGACCCGCCGGCACGCCGCTTAGAAGCTCAATCCCCTCTTCGATGTTTCTGACTGCGTAAATATGAAACAGGTCATTTTTTACAGCCTCTACCACATCCTCTTTGAGCATCAGGTTGCTCAGGTTTTGCACCGGGATAACCACGCCCTGGTCGCCGGACAGGCCCTTGGCCCGGCACAGGTCAAAAAAGCCTTCAATCTTTTCAGTAGCGCCGCCGATCGGTTGAATTTCACCGAATTGGTTGACCGAACCGGTTACAGCCAGACCCTGCTTCAAAGGAAGGCCCGCCAGACTGGACAAAATAGCATATAGTTCCGCGCTGGAAGCGCTGTCCCCCTCCACCCCGTCGTACAGCTGCTCAAAGGTAATTTGGGCCGTAACCCCCAGCGGCTTGCCCTGGGCAAACTTGCCGCCCAGGTAACCTCCAAGGGTTAGCACTCCCTTGTTGTGGATGTTACCGCTCAAGTTCGTTTCCCGCTCAATATTTATCACACCGCCGCGCCCCATATAGGTCCTGGCCGTAATGCGGATTGGCCGCCCAAAAGTGTAATCACCAGAGCTGCTTATAGAAAGGCCGTTGACCTGACCCACTACAGCGCCGTCGGTATTAATCATTATAGTTTCCTGCAGTACCATCTCCTGCAGCTTTTCTTCGATCCTGTTGGAGCGATAAATCTTTTCCTTGATAGCCTTGTTGACGTGTGAGCTTTCCACATACCTGGAATTTTCCACCTTTGCCCAGGCCGCGGCCTCACTGACTACTTCAACCACCTCATTAAAGCGAGTGGAGAGCTTGTCCTGGGCTCCGGCCAGACGCGAGCAGTGTTCAATCAGCCTGGCCAACCCGTCCCTGCTGAAGTGTTTCAGGTTTTCCCGCCGGCAGACCGAACTAACAAAAGAAGCATAATGGCGAAGATTTTCCGGACTACGGAGCATTTCCGTATCGAAGTCAACCTTTACCTTGAACAGCTTTTGAAAATCTTCGTCCAAGCTGTAAAGCAGGTGATACAATACCGGATTGCCGATCATGATTACTTTAACGTTCAGGGGAATAGGCTCCGGCCTGAGGGTAGCCGTAGGTACCAGACGGTACTGCTCTCCAATGTTTTCGACCATGGCCTGGCGGTATTTCAGCGCTTTTTTTAGCGTATCCCAAATGAAGGGGTCAGCCAAAACGTCTTTTGCCTGCAAGATCAGGTACCCGCCATTGGCACGGTGAATGGCGCCCGGCTTGACCATCATAAAGTCCGTATTCATGGACAGTACCTGGCTCCGGTATTCAATTTTCCCGAAAAGGTTGTAATAGCTGGAACTGGGCTCAATAACGACCGGAGCTCCCCCGTTCAGCCCGTTATTCACAAACAGGTTTACTTTGTAACGGTTAAAAGGGTCCACTTCCTCCTGGGAGATCTGTAATAGCTGCTGGGCAGGATGAGATTCGGAGCTTTTGAACAAATCCAGTTTACCAGTTAAGTCTTTCAGGACTATTTCAAGGTAATTGAGGACAGCAGGGAATTCTTTGTACTTTTCCTGTAGTTTGCCGAGCAGTGGCCCGGCTGCAAATAGAGCGATCTGCTTCTCCAGTTCGTCAATTTGTTCCTTTGCCTGTTTTTCCAGCATCCGGCCGGTATGGAAGGCGCCTTCCAGCTTTTTCCTCAGTTTACGGCCTTTCTCTTCCATGTCCCACCTCTGCTGGGGAGGCAGTTTCTCATAATCCTCCTGGGACAGCGGCTCTCCGTCCTTGAGGGGTATAAACACCACCCCTTTGGATGTTTGCTTGACGTTAAAGCCGGCTTCTCCGGCCTCCTCTTCAAGCTGTTGAAAATAGCCGGCCATTTTCTGGCTCACCGATTGTACGATGGCGTCCTTTTGTTGTTCATAGTCCCCGCCTTCAAAGGCCTTTGGTAAGGCTACGCGCAGGTCGGACACAAACTCTTCCATGCTCTTTTGGAAACCACGGCCCTCGCCCGCCGGCAGGGCAACAGCCAGGGGACGGTCCGGCTCGGCGAAGTTGTAAATATAACACCAGTCACTGGGCTGGGACCGTTTTGACGCCGTCTGAGCAACAACCGCTTGAACGTAAGTGCTCTTGCCGGTGCCGGGCCGGCCCACCACAAAAATATTGTAACAGGGGGCATCCATGGCCAAGCCGAACTGCATCGCGCGCACAGCCCGCTCCTGTCCGATAAAACCGTCAAGAGGCGGCACATCCTCAGTAGTCATGCAGAAATCAAGTTCCTCCGGCTTACAGGTCCTTCTCAGCCTTTCAACTGGAACCCTGTGCAATTCCAAGTTTTTCATAACGGAGCCCCCCTCAGCATCAGACTTTTTTCTATCGGCTAATGATATATAAATACTACGTTATTTGAAGACCACCTTCTTTACCGCCTTTTTAACTTTTTTTATTGGCTTAGATACCCTGGTTCTCAAAAATAATAAGCCCGCCATAAGGCGGACCCGCTTCAAAAGGATGACACTACCACGAAACGGTGACAAAGGAGATTTGCTGTCATTGACATAGGCAGCGTCAAATGCTAAAATATCAATGCGCTATGTAAGAGCCATATGCCCGAGTGGCGGAACTGGCAGACGCACAGGACTTAAAATCCTGCGGGGATCAAACCCCGTACCGGTTCGATTCCGGTCTCGGGCACCAGCGCATTACCACACAGCAAGACATAATAACCGTGTTTGATTTTTATGGGCTAAAAAATCCCGCTCACCTGCTGGTGATCGGGATTCTGCTTTTTGGCGCCAAGTGCATCAAGGACCATCCTTCGTCATAATATGCCATAATGTTATAAGGTATATAATGGCAAAATTGGGATCTGTATTATCACAATTTTACATGTAAGGAGTCTCTAAGGGGGTGGTTAGAGGGGGGTGGCTAAAAGTGGAAAAAATAAAAACATCAAGCCACCCCCTAAAACGGGTGGTTGAACCACCTCTATTGGTAGCAAGAAAATTTAGTTAAAATGCTAGCGTAAAACAAAAAAAGATAACTCGCCTACCCATACCAACCTAGCCACCCCACTTCCATACAATAATTCCCCTCCCTGCAGGATTCCGCCGAAATATATCGAAACACTGAAGAAGAAAAATATACCAAAAACGACCGCCCTCTCTCGGGTGGTCGTTGTGGGGTAGGCGGCATTCGACATAATACGACATTAAAACTTACAAAACAAGTGTTTGACTCGGCTGATAAATATGATAGGATGGTGTTGAGGCTTGCCGTATCGATTTAGAGATCCAATCCGGTTTTGCTTGTTCCAAAAGTTGCAGAAGAGCATCGGTGCTTTTTTGCACAGCTTCCTTACGGCGTCGGTACCCAATTGATCGCTTGTCGATAGATGAGTCGATTTTGCAAAGTTGCTTTTCTTCCTCAGCAGCAAGAAGGGTAAAGGATAAAGGAACAAAAGAGTTACCATCCGACCATCCGAGAGTAAGCATACGAAATCCTTTGAAATACCTATTCTCTACATGGTCCTTGAATCTGGACAGAAGTTCCACAGATTTACTACGATTGCGTCTATACGCTGAATCATCGATAATTAGAACGTTTAGCCATTGATCGCTCGCAAGGGGTGACAGGTGATTATGAACCACATTTTGAGCTATTAGAAACAGGAACTTCTTCCAGTGATAATGGCAGTTGTTGAGGAAGCGATATACGCAGTCCTTGGCAAATGGTATTTCATCATGATGTAACTGCAAGGTCCGATATAAATTTTTACCTGTAAAGACCAGTAAAAAGATAAAACGGAATACTTGAAAACAGGATGTTCCTTTTGTCTTTGTAAAATTGAATAAGAAAACTTTCTAACGAAGAAGGTGGCGGATGGTTTGCTGAAATCCCCCTTCTAGCCGGATGTATATCCGATGGAGAAACACCTGAAGAAACCATCGTAAACATAAATGACGCAAAAAAATGTTGGATTGAGACCAGCTTGGAGCTTGGGCGACCTATACCCGAACCAACAGCTGATGACTTTTCAGGCCAATTAAGGGTTCGTATGCCCAAGTCCCTTCACCGGACACTTGTCGAAAAAGCCAAAGAAGAAAACGTCAGCCTCAATCAATACATTAATTACCAGCTTGCTCGCGGAGTTGGCCATCCTTTCAACGTTATTAAGAAGTAAAACATAGCCTAATTTGTGTATATAATGGTCCTAGTCCGGCAATAGCCGGGTTTTTGCTTTTTCCCTATCCCTCCTCAACCGGCTCCCATTAACCACACCACAAGGACAACTTAATCCCCATCGAAAAGCCCGGCTCGAGGGTTCACCGGGTAAAATGTGTTGGCAAAATAGTTACTATCGTAATTGATTCCGTGCTAATCGCTATTAAGCCCCTTAATTGAGTTTAGCCATTTGGGTCTTAGATCACATTTTGTTATAAAATGCGTAAAAAGGGGCGGCTTACGCCAACCCCAACGCCTTTATCGCTCCACCAAGGGGAGTCACCCGTCTATACCCCGGCACTTGTGCATTTTTACAAAGGCGTTTCATCTTTTTTCTTTTTGGTTTAAACAGGATTCCGTTGCCCAGCTTTTTGAGCCATTAAATCTGCGAACTGGCGTTGGTGTTGTTGAATAGTGCTCTGATGTTGAAGCAATTTCTGTCTTAAGTCTTCGCTGCCAGCGTCAGCAGCAAGACGAGCAAAAGTGGCAGCTGTCATTTTTTCAAACTCTGCCGCATCAAAAAGCATATCAGCTTCATTCATTTTTCACCATCACTCCTTATTGAGGGAATTTTTTCATCATCTGCTGAAATTCCTTGGCAGTTTTTTGTTGAACTTGGCTGACTTGGGCAAATAAATTCTTGACCACCGGGTCAACTGCATGTTGACTATAAAATTGATATTTTTTAGCCGCTAAATCTTCTAACATGTAAGCATCCCGTGCAACGAAAAAATCCTTTGCCACAACAGCACCTCCTTTCCACTATAAGCGTAGTATGCATATCTTCATAAGTTGTATTCGGCTGAGGGGGAACATGAATTTCTGTTCTGACGGTCGCTGCCCACGTGGTCAAGGAAGTGGGCAAAGAAAAAATTGACATCCAAGCTTATTAGACAAGGCGAGCTCAGGAGTATTCTAATGCCTTTTACCTTACATGAACTTCTAATCGGGTTAATCATATTTTGAAAGTTTTAAACATAAATCTTGAAAATCCAGATATGAGGTTAATTTTGTTATATACCCCATCTGCTACTAACTTAGTTGTACGCCTTTTTGTTGTCTGCTTTTTGTATGCTTTTTTGAACAAAATCCAGTAAATCTGTTTCTATTATACGGTAAGCATTGCCAATTTTAGCAGCCTTGAGCTTATTCTTTTTTATATAATTATATACAGTAATCCTTGTAAGTTTGAGAATTTTAGAAACTTCATCAACTGTGTATAACTGCAAAGTAATTGTCTCATCTGAATGGATTCTAGAAATAAACTCGGTTACTTCATCAATTGTGTATTTTTTCAACTTAACTCCCTCCATCATGTATATTAATATGTTATTTCCCAGCAGTGATTATTTACTGTATTATCGATACTGCCAAAGAGAATAATCTTAAGCATTTAATTATTTGACTTATTTATTTAAGCAACTCCCTAATATAGACAAGGGTGTCGCTGTTGTTATAGACTTTTCACCTTGTCAACTACTTTGCAGATTACTGTCATATGCCTCAAAAAGGAATCCCCCTACTTCCTCCTGCTGTACAGGTTAAGAAGCCGCAAACCCTTGATATACAAGGAGATGCGGCTTGTTGGTTTTCATGGCTTAACAATGTGTGCTCATTTTTAAGCTTACATTTATAAGCTATTTCAGGTGTCTTGCGAAGCCGTGGCCTTTTTAAAACGGCGTTTTCCTTATGCTCTTTATACTGACTAACTATTTGTGCAGGGCGCTCTCATGGATACCGATTCTTCGGCCACCGTTGCCACGGATCGCCCCAACTCTAGTACCAGGCGGATCGCTTCTTCTTGAAAATGCTTGTCGTAATCGTGTCGAGTTGAATATTATATATTCACTATTCTTTAATATATGTGTGCATCGGAAATGCCCGATAAATCGGTTTTGGAAGATCTACAATAGTTTTATAACCCGGATCTGCATTGATCACATCAGGAATTCGGTTTACAGGGCTGGTAGTAGTAGTGATGTCTCCGTTCATATCATCCACAATAAGGTGAAGATTGGGATCTCCCTCTATTATCCATTCAATGCTTGTTCTTTCGGATTCGTCTTTTCTTACCTTGAATATTAAAGTGGATTCCCATGTGATATTCTCCTTAGTTTGAACTTCGCAAATAATTTGCAAACCATTGAGCGTACCTTTTTTAATGGTCATATCCCATTGGGGCTGAGGCATATCTTCAACCGCTAAAATAGGTTCTACACTAACTTTCTCACTCGTTGTAGTAAGTCCCATAACTTTTGAATTGGCATGAATTGCGGTTAAGGAAACTCGAGCCAGAGGATCATCTTCGCTCTTAGCTCCCACAGTAAGTGCCTTGTATTCCTCTACGGTTTTTCCCAAATACAGCTCATCTACAACAACTGGCCCCATATACTCTAACGGCAAAAAGTTGATAGACTTGATTTTTGAAATATTATTGTTTGCAGCAGCCAAGTCAGTACACAGGCAGGACCAGAATATATCCTGTATACCGCTTGCATAAAAAGTAACTCCATATTTTTTGCATTCAGCATCCAATTTATCAGCCAGTTCTGGTGCGCTAACCCAAGGATAGAAAGCTTCTTCAGCAATTGTAATTACGTTTATTCTTTTTTCTATACACTTTGTTGCCAGTAGATATACTTGTTCCAGAGCACTCTCAGTTGTTAGAAGAGCTACATCGGCTTCCGCTCCAACTCTTGCCAAAACCGCATCGACATCATTCTCTAATAAAACCCCGATAGGCTCTCTTCCAATTATTTCACCAATATCTTTACCGATATTTCTCTTCCTGCCCACAGCACCCACGATTTCAACACCATGATCCAACATGTATTTAACTGCATGTCCTCCCATAGTCCCCACACCAAAAATAATCGCCTTTACTTTTTCTTTTCTCATCTTCATATCCTCCTTTATTTAATATACATAATTTATTCACATAAACTCCTGAGCTTGTTTTTTTCGCTCATATTTCCAAAAATAGATTAATCCTTAAGATAACAGCTAAAGGAAGTACACGATACATGGGCTTTGGCATCCAAGAATCCTTGTTTACATATTATTTGTCTGTCCTTCTATCCTCACCGACGTAAAACCTTGCAAGAGATAAATGACAGTTAAGACTGCACAAGATACTGCCATAAAAAGAAAGCTAAATGAGGCAGACGGATTATTAAATATTTTACCTACAAATTCAATCAGAAAAGCTGCTAGGCCCATTCCTAAATAATAGCTGCTGTTAATAATAGACAGTGTATGTGTTTCCGAATTAGGTTCGGAAAGCGAAGTTGCCTGTGCATAAATATGTGGAAAGAAAACGCCGTAGCCAAGACCAAAAAGAAAACCGCCTGCGTAAATGGTTAGGCTATTGTCAATCAACATAATGACAATAGCAGCTACAGCCATTAATAGGTAACAGAAAAAGCTGACGAATCTATTCAATTTCGCAGTGAGCCACGCCAATAATAATCCGCCGAGGAAGCTGCCGATGGTAATCAATGAATTGAAAACCCCTGCAGTATCGGCAGAACCTACACCTTTTTCCAAAATATAGTCCGCACCTTTCAAGAAGATACAGTTGGTTAGAACAGCAAAAATAAATGCGTAAACTGTCCAGAGCCAAGTGGATTTATTCATTCTTGGTTTTTCCGTTTCCAGCGTTACTTTTTCTGGAGGCGTTTTGGGAAGGAATAAAATTTCCATAACAATGATTACTATAGAAAACAGATAAATTAGATATGCATTCTGCCAAGAGGACATCGTTGCGACCTTACCCGCAGCTATACTACAGATCGTGCCGGCAACACAACCGGCAGCAGCGTAAAATCCCATCATACGGGTCATTTCTGCTTCTTCGGTGAAAAGTTCCGCAATAATAGTTGGAACCAGGGTGATACAAAAACCTGCGCCAAAACCTTCAATAGCACGCATTATTAAATTATATGCAATGTTTGCATTCAGACCGCCCAGGCCACCGCCGACAGCAACCAGCAATGAACCTACAATCATCAATGTTTTTTTACTGAAAACAGTGCAAAGTTTGCCACAAATCAGAGCTGCCGGAATAATACATAGTGATGATAAAGTATAAGTGAGTCCCACCGTAGAAGCACTAGCATCAGGAAAAGCCGCAGCAATTTCGCCTAGGATAGGAGTAATGACAAAGGCATCTGCCATGAGAAAAAAAGAGGCTACAAGGATTGTCACTTTTGCAAAGATTGATACTTCTTTTTTCAATTACAACACCTCCAAAATTAAAATATAAATTAAGATTGCAATCTTAATAAGTAAGATATCGCAATTTTCATGCCAAAACATTTTATGCGAAAAAACAGTTGAAAATCATGATACAGAGATAATTCAAATATGATTACGCCTAATTATTGGGCATCTAAAGTATATATCCGTCATACTAGATTGTGTTTTTTCCTTAAACACAAAGTAACTACTGAATATGCCATTATTTTAGGCAGTGACTAATTTATGAGCACTAAATGTCTTATATAAACCATAAAAAAGTCCCGCTTTCCGTCACCGGCAGCAGGACTTTCCACCTTGAAAACATACACAGATCGCTAAAAAAATACAGGTGCGAATTCATTGGCGTAACATCTAATCAATACCCAACAAGTATTTATGGATGGATCTGGCCGCGGTGCGCCCCGCGCCCATGGCCAGGATGACCGTGGCGGCGCCGGTAACCACGTCGCCGCCGGCGTAAACCCCCGGCTTGGAGGTAGCGCCGGTTTCCGGGTCGGCGGTGATATTGCCCCTCCTGTTTACCGCCAGGTCGGGCGTGGTCTTGGGAATCAGCGGGTTGGGCCCCGTGCCGATAGCCACCACCACCGTGTCCACCTCCAGGATGAATTCGGATCCCCTAACCGGTACCGGGCTGCGCCGGCCGGAAGCGTCCGGCTCGCCCAACTCATAGCGCAGGCATTCCATGCCGGTTACCCAGTAGTCATCGTTATAGAGGATCCTGGCCGGGTTGGTGAGGAATTGAAACTTAACGCCTTCTTCCTCGGCGTGCTCAACCTCTTCAAACCGCGCCGGCAGCTCCACCCTGGAGCGCCGGTAGACGATCCAGGACTCCTGCGCCCCCAGGCGCAGGGCCGTGCGCGCGGCGTCCATGGCCACGTTGCCGCCGCCCAATACGGCCACCCTTTTGCCGACAAAGATGGGGGTGTCTGTTTCCGGGAAGCGGTAAGCCTGCATCAGGTTGGAGCGGGTCAGAAACTCGTTGGCCGAGTACACCCCGCAGGCGTTTTCGCCGGGTATCCGCATAAAGTTGGGCAGGCCGGCGCCGGTACCGAGAAAGACAGCGTCATAGCCGTTTTCCATCAGTTCATCTATAGTGGAAAACTTGCCGACGATAGCGTTGACCTGAATATCGACCCCCAATTTCTTGAGGTTGTCGATTTCCGCCTGGACGACTGACTTGGGCAGGCGGAACTCGGGAATGCCGTACATCAGCACGCCGCCCGCGATATGCAGGGCTTCAAAGATGGTGACCTCGTGGCCGAGCCTGGCCAGGTCGGCGGCGCAGGTCAGCCCGGCCGGACCGGACCCCACGATTGCCACCTTCTTGCCGGTGGGAGACGCTGTTGCCGGAAGCTTTACCCCGGCGGCCAGTTCCCGGTCAGCCACATACCGTTCGATCCGGCCGATAGCCACCGGCTCGTATTTCTTGCCCAGGGTGCAGTACTTTTCACACTGGTTTTCCTGGGGACAAACCCGCCCGCAGACTGCCGGCAAGGCGTTCGTTTCCTTGAGTTTTTGGGCACTCCCGGCAAAGTCCCGTTCGGCAACCTTTTTGATAAAAGCCGGGATGTCAATATCTACCGGGCAGCCCTGCCGGCAGGGAGCGTTTTTGCACTGGATGCAGCGCTCTGCCTCGGCGATAACGGCTTCTTCGCTGTAGCCCAGGGCAACCTCGTTAAAGTTCCCGGCTCTAACTACAGGGTCCTGAGCCGGCATGGGGTTCTTGTTGGGGATAATAGCCTTTTTTGCGTTTTCCGCAGCCATTACTCTTCACCCCCGCATCTGCACTGATGATCATGCCTGGGCCCTTTTTCCTCATACAGGTCCAGGGAAAGCTTTTCCTGCGTTTTATATACTGCGGAGCGGCGGGCCAATTCTACAAAATCCACCTCGTGCCCGTCAAATTCAGGGCCGTCCACACAGGTGAACCTGGTCTCGCCGCCCACGGTCACCCGGCAGCAGCCACACATGCCTGTGCCGTCAACCATCAGGGTGTTGATGCTGACCACGGTCTTGACACCATATCTCCTGGTCAGCTCGGACACCGCCCGCATCATGGGCAGGGGCCCGATGGCGAGACACAGGTCAATTCCTTTGTCTTCGATGACTTCCTTGAGCAGGTCGGTCACGAAGCCTTTGCGCCCGTAGGAGCCGTCGTCGGTGGCCGCCAATAGTTCGTCCGATACGGCCCTCATGCGGTCCTCCCAGAAAATGAGGTCTTTGGTCCTGGCCCCGATGATGCTGATAATCTCATTTCCGGCTTCTTTAAGCGCCCTGGCAATGGGGTAAACGGGAGCGACTCCCACTCCGCCGCCGACGCAGGCCACCCGGCCGTAATTCTGAATATGGGACGGGACGCCCAGCGGGCCGACAAAGTCCTTCAGGCAGTCTCCCGCCTCAAATGTGCCCAGCTCTTTGGTGGTCCTGCCCACCTCCTGGAAAACACAGGTAATGGTCCCTGCAGCCCGGTCAAAATCCGCTATGGTTACGGGTATCCGCTCACCTTCTTCATGGACACGCAGGATAACGAACTGACCAGCCAACGCTTTTGCGGCTACCAGGGGCGCATGGATCATAATTAATTTAATGGTCGCCCCCAGCTCTTCTTTTTCAATTATTTCGTACATCTTAATCACTTCTTCTTTGTATTATCCCTTCACTTTTTTCTCTACCTATCATCAATTAGTGGATGGAGTAACCTGCTTATTTATTAGTGTCCAGGACAAATACTTTCACACAAACCCTCCTCGTTGAATTTTTCTAATAATAATTAATTATGAAGGTAAATTCTGAATTGGACACCGAGCAGCCACCCATGCCAATAAGCATAATCCTTACAAAATCTCCGTTTTCAACTATATATTCACCATCTACAATCCATTCATTTACTACTATAGTCAAGTCTTCAGATCTATATTTGATTTTTTTATATTTCATTTAAAACTTTATTCACTATCAAACTAACCTTGATTTCCTTTTCATTTACTTCCACGCATCTTATGTTTTGTCCATCACCATGCATTAATGTAGGATGTATTTTTAAAAATAGGTCATTTACAAACACCTCTCTATAAAGGTAAGCAGTATTTCCCGGCAAGCAACACGATCCTTCTAGCGTTA
Source organism: Pelotomaculum sp. FP (assembly GCF_004369245.1). Taxonomy (NCBI): domain Bacteria; kingdom Bacillati; phylum Bacillota; class Clostridia; order Eubacteriales; family Desulfotomaculaceae; genus Pelotomaculum; species Pelotomaculum sp. FP. The sequence goes on from NZ_QFGB01000001.1 coordinate 173,379, forward strand.
ATTGAGTGTTACTGGTTTCCAGCAACTTGATAATTGTTGCCAATCACAGTCTGTACAATATTTTCCACAGCTGGAGAAGCATTGTTCTACTCTTTATGGGAAATTTGAAAACACAAAAACGGGCTCAGGATCTAGATTATAATTGCAATCTCCAAGTCATGTATTGCAATTTTGATGCCAAAACTTTTTGATATAAAGAACTGTGAGAAATCAAATACTTTAAAAAATTATTATGCCAAATTATTGGGCATCAAGTTATACTTCCGTCATACTGGATTGTGTTTTTTCCCTAATGCAAAGTGAATATCTGAAAATGCCACATATTTAGGCAGTGATTAATTTATGAGCACTAACTCCTATTTTAGGGCTTGTTTAGGGGATATTGAACTATTCTAAATCAGTTTTGTTTGAGTTTTGGGAACAGATCTATTGCAAACTGTCTATCTTTTGCTCCAATAAAATTAATTCCCACCTGCATCAAAGCAGCTGGGTTTAAAGGTAAAAGCACAGATCTCTTTACACTAACTAAAAGAGCTACTAACGTAGCCCTATTTACCAATCCTACCTATTAATCCTAGTTGCGCCTCTCCTTTAAAGGCAACACGCCTTTATTAATATAACTTCTTATTATTTATATTCATTAAAAGCATCCTTACTTTTTATTTGGGTTTTCTATTTTCATCCTCTTCATACGATACTGCAAATTAGTACGGCTTATACCGATTGCTCGTGCTGATCGCGAAATGTTCCAGTTATTACTCGCCAAGGCAGATAAAATAACTTCTCTTTGAGTTTTCAGCAACGTATCTTTTAAAAGGCATTCTTCAGCACAATCATTCACCATTTCATTGACACTTCGAATACTATTTAACATTTGTTGTTGGGAATGTTCTTTATATAGATGCTTAATATGAATTGGCAAATTATCAAAGGTTATAGTTTCTCCGGGCTCCAGCATCACCACAATACTTTCCATCATATGCTCAAGTTCTCTTACATTCCCCGGCCAGTTATAAATGTCCAAAGCTTCTAAAAATGTTTGGCTCAGCTCTACCTTTTTATTTAAATACACTTCTGCAAACTTATCTGCAAAATATTCAGCAAAAATCCGGATATCCCCGATTCGCTCCCTTAACGGCGGAATTCTAATTGAAATAACGGACAATCGATAATATAAATCGTCTCTCAAAGTGTTATTCTTTATACATTCAACTGGCGGTTTATTAGTGGAACTGATAAATCTGCACTCAATGCTATGCTCTACATTTGATCCAATCCTTCTCACCTTTTTTTCCTGTATTACTCGCAACAATTTTGCCTGCAAATTAAGAGGCATGGAATTTATCTCATCCAAGAAAAATGTACCACCCTTTGCCGTCTCAAAAAGTCCTGGACTATTTTCAGCATTGGTAAAGGCACCTTTTGTAGTTCCAAACAACATGCCTTCCAATAAATTTTCCGGAATTGCCGCGCAGTTAATCGCAATAAATGGCTTGCTGCTGCATTCCGACGCATTATGGATACTTTGTGCAAAGATTTCCTTCCCTGTGCCTGTTTCTCCCTCTAAAAGCACTGGTGAAAGGCTTGAGGCCGCCTTTCTGGCCTGCTTAACAGCCACTTTAAGAGATAAATCTTCACCTATTATATTGTTAAATGTATATCTGGTTCCATTAGAATTTTCTTTGTTTTCAGATATCATTATCTGCCGTGAGTCAATCGCTTTTCTAAAAAGACTCTTAACATAACTGGGGTATTTTGTTGTAGCTACGACAGACACGATTTCACCATTTTCCCACACAGGGTATGCAGAATCCAGGCTGGTGAACTTCTGATTGTAAAAGCTTGTCCATTCATTCTGCATGTCATATACTGGTTTTCCGGTATCAAAGACCGCCTTGATGCAACCTCCGTCTTTATCACAGTATAAATCGGTGTAATGCTTGCCAATCGCTGTTTCTTTATCAACTTTATCAAAAACAGATGCCGTAGTATTGTAGAAGATAATAATTCCATTTTTATCAACTACAATAATTCCCAAATCACTCATTACATCTAACCATTCACAACACTGGACTTTCCCGGCTTTTCCATCTGGCTTCACATATTTTTTCATACCCGCTCTCCTTTATTGTGCTACCTTTTATACAGCCTTAAAGGTCCACGGATAAATCTTTTTCGGAATACACTTTCATTCTATAAGCATTATTTATTACACCAATCTACTATAGTCCTAAGTTTGAATTATGCACCAATAAATAGAACTCCCCGACAAAAGTGTAAAGCCCCCCTGCTAACATTTTAATTTAACAGGGAGGCCCTCTCAAGTACTACATTATCTAGTACTATATCATAGAGTACCATACCTTCAATTACTATGTGTTTGAAGGTTAGAGTATTTATTTTATATAATCTCCAAAAAGTTTTGAATGATATATTGGTTTAGGCATATCAGCAACAGTAAGCAGTCCCGGTTCTGCATTAATCACATCGGGAATTCTATTAACCGCGCCAATGCTGGTAGTGCATTCACCGTGCATGTCTGTCGTAACAATATCAAGTACCGGTTCGCCCTCGACGACCCATTTATTAATCGCATCTTCACCAGACTCTTTAACCTTTGCGCGCCAATCGCCAGTAAGAAGAATTCCTTCTTCCGTCTGCAATTCAACGCAGTCGTTCATGCCTATAATTCCACCCTTTTTGACATGGGTGTCAATGCATCCAAGATATACGTCCTGCTTAGCAAAAATAGGTTTTCTGCTCGCATTTTCCTTAATAACCTTTAATCTCATTTCATGGGCCATACAGTACAAAACTTCAGTATAAGCCATTGCCCTTAAGTCTTGTTCTTTTGCAAGCATTTCATTAAATTCGTCAACAGTGTATCCGACAAAAGCTTCTTTAGCCACTTCTGGTCCAAGTTCATCCAGGAATGCAATATTTGTACCGTGAATCGCTTTAAGGTTATGACAGCTGCTGGCTAATAACACCCCCAGGTTTGACCAGTGTACATCCTGAATACCTGTTGCCAGAACAGAAACGCCATTGGCCTTTGCAAGGGCATCAATCTCATCTGCCATTTCCGGGCAGGTTCTCCATGGCCAATACCAGTCCTCTGAGATAGTTACAACATTAATCTTGTTTTCTACACAAAGCTTTATTTCAGGATATACTTCGGGAACTGGTGTCTTTGTCATAATAACAGCAACATCTAGCGCTGTTCTCTTAATCACTGCCGCCAAATCACTTTCTATTTTTACTCCTAGAGGAGCGATACCCGCTCTTTCTCCAATATCTATACCCTGCAGAGCAGGATCAATATCAACAGCCGCTACGATTGTTACTCCATGGTCAATCATATAGCGAACGGCCAATGTCCCCATGGCTCCTATCCCTACTGATACTGCATTAATCTTTTTACTCATTTTTTACTCCTTTCAGTCACAATTCTTCGTTTGACCAAAGTTCAAGCATTTATTATTTACAAACAGATGAAAAGAGTTTTTGAATGCATCTTTATCGATATTGCCTCTTACATAATTTGTTCTTTTTCAGCCTTCTCTTTAATTGCATTCAACACTCTTTCTCTCGTAAGCGGTATTTGCTTGATCTCAATTCCCAGCGCATCGCGGATAGCGTTGGAAATTCCCGGCATAACCGGTACAAGTGCTACTTCGCCGATACCTTTAGCTCCATAAGGTCCATTCTTGTGAGGGGTAGCCGCAAAACCGCTGACTAATGCTTCATTTTTCGGTGCATCTAACATTGTCGGGATCCTGTAGTCCAGGAAGTTGGGGTTTATTACCTTGCCTTGATCATTAAATTTAACTTCTTCATAGAGAGCCTGACCAATACCCATAACAAATGCACCTTCAAGCTGCAATTCAACAAGCTTGGGATTTAACGGGTAGCCCATATCATACCATCCGCCGGCTTTCAAAATTTTTACTTCACCGGTTTCAGTATTTACAGCAACTTCAAAACCCAAAGCACCATATGAATAGAAAGTAATTAAATCTTTAGACTGCCCTGTCTCACGGTCATCTTCCTCAAAGGTCATCACGAAAGTATCTTTTCCTATGATAACGCCGCCTTCCAGCAAATACCCACCGTATTCAAACAGTTGATAGAAGTATATGGAATTGTCCGGATTTCCGATTTCATATACTTTTCCATCTCTTGTTTCCAATTTATCATCGGGGACTCCCATAATACCTGAGGCAACATTAAACACCTGTTTTTTTGCATCCTGACAAGCCAGTCTAACCGCGTTGCCGTTAATAAATGTTCCCCTGGAGCAATAAGTTCCTTCATCATAACCGCAAACAGCGGAATCTCCATTAACAATTTTAATCTTATCATAAGATGTCTGGAATTCTTCTGCTGCAATCTGCGCTAATACAGTCACCGCACCTTGACCCATTTCGCAATGCATTGTTCTTATTTCAATTACACCATCATCATAAACGTGACACAGTGCGACCGTACCCGTGTTCCAATATGCTGTGAATTTGTTACCTGTGGAAATACCTCTTCCGAATACCCATGGTCCTTCCGGCGCCCTTTTGGGTTCGTCCAGCTTCAAATATTCAACTGCTTTATCCAAACAGGCCATTGTACCGTTATTGTATGTTACCTGCCCGATGGGATCGATATCCCCATCAACGAGAAGGTTTTTCCTTCTTATTTCTACCCTGCTGATGCCAAGCTCGTCAGCAGCCTTGTCCATCAGGCTTTCGACGGCAAAGGTAAGGATTTCAGATCCCAGCGATCTATATGGACCGGTAGGCGACAAATTCGTATAAACACCGTAAGCATCAATTCTCATATGCGGGCAGCGATACGTGCCGGTTGCACCATATACACCTGCACTGACCAATACCGTTGTATGCGTACTGTAAGCGCCGCTGTCTACAATTTCTTCGATATATCTGGCAACAAGAGTTCCATCTTTTTTATATCCATCTTTTAAAAGTACAATTCCCGGGCTTCTTGGATTTCCTGAAACAAATACGTCTTCTCTGGACATTTCAATTCTTACCGGACGCTTTAATTTTAAAGCTGCCAGGCCGGCAATAGGGCACACAATGATACCTACTTTACCGCCAAAGCCACCGCCTAAATGTGGTGAAACAAAACGCATTTTAGAAGTTTCCAATCCAAGAACTTCGCACATCTCATACCTGTGATACATGCCACCCTGCTCACTTCCATAAAGCGTCAGGCTTCCATCCGCTTCAGGAACTGCTAATGCAACATGTGGTTCCAGACAGCAATGAGACGCACGCGGCAGTGAATATCTGCCTTCAAATATAAAATCTGCCTCCGCGAAACCTTTTTCGATGTCTCCATGGATAATCTTGCGGTGGATAAATTGATTCGGGCGCTCAGGGTCCAAACTGGACCATACACCTTGGAACTCTATATGTTGATAATTGGGAAGTTCCTCATGTACTACTACTTTACATTCTTTGGATCTCGCTTCTTCAGGATCAAAGACAGCCGGCAGTTCTTCATATTCAACTTTAACCAACTTCAGCGCTTCGTCTGCAACTGCATTGGAAACAGCCGCTACCACAGCTACCGGATCTCCGACATAACGTACAGTCTTCTTGGCAAGTACATGCCTGTCATGGATATAGCCTGCAGTACGCTCCTCCGGGCAATCCTCTCCTGTTATAACACCGATAACGCCTGGAAGCTTCAATGCTTCAGATGCATCTATTTTCTTTATTCGTGCATGGGCATAAGGACTTCCCAAAATTTTACCGTACAGCATACCTTTTGGTTTTATATCAGCAGTAAAAATGGCCTTCCCAGTTGCTTTCTCATATGCATCTTTTCTCGGAACACTCTTCCCAACAACGCTATATTCAGACATATTATTTCCTCCCTCTAGTTTTACCAATTAAGCCTTCTTCAGCATTTCTTTTGCTGCATTTACGGCGTCAATGATTTTTCCATATCCCGTACAACGACAAATATTTCCTCGTAACGCATCTCTTATTTCGTCTTCTGTAGGGTCAGGATTTTCATTTAAAAGAGCTACGGTAGATAAAATCATTCCCGGCGTGCAAAATCCGCATTCAATAGCATGTTGGTCTATAAAGGCCTGCTGAACAGGATTTAATACTCCGTTTTGCTCCAAACCTTCAATTGTTGTAATTTTTTTATTTTGTGCTTCTGCAGCCAATACAGTACAGGAAGGAACAGATTTACCATCAATGAGCACCGTGCATGCGCCACAATCGCCATCATCACAACCTTTTTTAACCCCGGTTAAAAGAAGATCTTCTCGAAGCATGTCCACCAATGTGGTCTCGGGAGCCACGGCAATTTCATGTATTTCGCCGTTTACATTAAATGTCATTAACTGTTTCATATTCGATTTACCTCCTGGTTTATAAATGCGCAGCGGCCTGTTTAATTGCGTCTCTCGTTAATAAACGGACTAAATTTCTGCGATAATCTGCTGTTGCCCTGATATCTGTAATTGGTCTGCATTCATTCTGGCTTACATAGTTTGCTACCGTATTTATCAAATCGTCGGTAAGCACTTTCCCAATAAGCATTTCTTCACCTCCAAAAGCACGCTTAGGAGTTATTGCAACGGCTCCCAACGCGATTTTAGCATCTTTGCAAATACCGTCTTCAACTACAAGTTTTGCGGCAACACCCACCAGAGCCAGGTCCAAGGCCCTTCTGATAGAGGTTTTATAATAAAACGAATCTGCATTTTTTTCCATAGCGGGAATTTGAACTTCTGTAACCAACTCATTACTTGCAACCACTGTTTGACATACGCCTGTAAAAAATTCTTCTATAGGGACTATTCTTACACCATTAGAACTTAAAATCTTGATTTTTGCACCCAGGACCAATAACGCCGGTGCAGAATCTGCTGAAGGAACTGCATTGCATATATTTCCTACTATTGTACCGATATTGCGAACCTGTGTACTGGCAATGCTGTGAGCCCCTTCATATAAAGCGCGGTATTGACTCTTAACAATGGAATTGTTTTCGATCACCCTGATCGGTGTTTTAGCACCAAATCTTAAGCCAGTGTCACAGTCCCAATCGATATACTTTAAACCCCTGACTTCCTTTAAGCTAATAACATGTTTAGGTTTCAAAACCCCTCCCTTCAGCTTAGGAATTACATCTGTACCTCCGGCAATAATTCTTGCCTCATCTCTGTAATTGTCTAACAAGGTTAGCACTTCTTCGAGAGTTTTCGGTACATGGTACTCAAAATGCGGGATAGATGCTATTGACATAAATCTGCCTCCTTCTTGTATTGCAATTATTGCATTTCTGCCACTAGTTAATTAATTACCACAAATGCAGCAGCTTCAATCATTTCAGTTTCTTTGTGTTTTCAACACACTTTAAGCCCGGAAATGGGCAGCGCCTGCAGCATTTAGTGCACTCGTACTGTTGCGAGATTACTTTTCTTGGGTCGCCAAGTTTGATTTCACTAGCTTTTATTTTTTTTTCTTCTTCATCCAATTTAATCACCTCATTTAATGCATGATACCCTTTCATGCGTGCATCCTCCTCACCCCCCGGCAATAAATCGTATTGTATGAATACGATCCCCTTCGTGCAGTAAGTATGTCCCAACTTGTTCAAGAGGTACGGATTTCCCATTCACAATTATTCCACCGATTCTCTTAATTTCACGTGGGCCAATTACTGCTTCTAAGGTAACTCCATCCTTAAATTCCAGCTCCCTTTTCTCCAAGAAAACTTTCATATTAAGAATTCCTTTCTGATTTGGAATTATTACAGGCATTTGCTTTATACCTTACCAAATGCAAACGTCTAATTTTTCTTTAACAACATGCCCTCCCTTTCTTATGAAAACACCTACTAATTCATCATTTATTTCACATGCTGCCTTTAACCTATCGATCAACCCCTTTTAAATATCTTTATAATAACCAGTAGCTCTGTTATAAAGGCTATTCAGTTTCCACTAAGTTTTGTCTCTTAAGTACACCTTTTTCTCTGGTGACAACACCTTGTACGGTCGCAAATGCACACATAACCGCAGAAGAAATAATCATGCATATGAATGCAAAGTACGCAGTATGATTATCAAATATATTTGCCAATGCAGCATATACAAAAGTACCGCTGAACATGCCGAGATAATAAGTAGCAGTAATCAGTGAAATTGTTTTAGTTTCAGAATTAGGTGCACAAATCATAGTGCCCTTTGCATAAAGCCAGGGGAAGAATGCACCATAACCAATTCCGAAAATGAGCATCCCAAGGTATACAATTTCTACATTTTTAAAGGAAACAACAGCAATAGTCCCGGCCAATATCAGTACCCAGCAAACTAAATCTATAAAAGAATCAAATTTTTCAAAGATCCAGGCCATGACGCATGCCCCTAAAAAGCTCCCGATTGTTATGAATGATTCAGCGATCCCTGCATGTTCCGCTCCGCCCAAACCGGTTTCCAAAAAATATTGAGCCGTCTTTATGAAAATACAGATAGTCATAGCTGCATATATAAATGAGATAAATGCCCACTCTACAACGGCTCTATTTATGAAAGCCTTACCTGTCAAATCATCTTTTGGTTTTTCAGTCGGGGTTTTCGGCAAAAAGCAAACCTGTAAAATAATAATGATAACAGCAAAAAGATATACATAATACGAATAATGCCATGATATGCTTTCAGCAATTTTCCCCGCAGCGATGCTACTTAAAGTTCCTAAAATAGCCCCAACCGCTGCCTGCCAACCCATCATTCTTGTCATTTCTTTTTCATCCCTGAACATTTCCGCAATAATGGCAGGTATTAAAGAAATACAAATCCCCGCGCCGAATCCTTCCATTGCACGCATCCCAAGCATAATTCCCAGATTCTCAATCATTCCACCAAGTCCACCAAAAATAGCAATTAGCATACCACCAAAAAGCATCAGTGATTTTTTGCTAAATTTTGTACAAAGCTTTACACAAAGTAACGATGATATAATTACTGTAATTTGAGATAAGCTGTAACATAATTCTATAGTGGTGATTTTTGCATTAGGAAATGCAATTGAGATTTCTCCTAGTATTGGTGTTACAACAAACATATCTGCCATAGTATAAAATGCGGATATAAGAATCGCTACCTTGGCCATAACAGAAACTTTTTGTTTCATAATTGCCACCTCCAAATTGACATAAAAGTTAATAGGTACTTTTATGGGATATCTGTTTATGTTAATTTTTGTATACATTGATGAAAGCTGAACAATTTTTATTGATATGCAAATGCCATTCCATTTGATTATTTCTCATCGTAAAATTTTCTTATGAACTTCTGCTGCGTTACAAATACTCTTCATAAATCCTTTATTTTAGCCTTTTTTTAATTTTTTTATTTCCTATAATATATTTTTTATTATTAAAAAATCATCTTTTCAACCATATTCCAATTTTTGTACAAGCATTAAATATGCTTAAATATTAGGCTATTTTTTTAGAGAACCTTATAACTACTTGCCATTCCACAACAATCTTGATATTTTTTTTAACAGTGCCAAATTATTATGCAGTGCCAAATTTATTGTCACGTACCTTCACAACGTTATTTTGCTTAGTACCGGTATGATTCCGCTCTAGGGCGCCGCAATATTTCCAAAGACGTAGGGGGTGGATTTTTTATTTCCACCCCCTACGTCTTTGGAACGAGTCCCGTACGTTTGAAAAGACCCGGGAACTCATGGGACTAAACCCCATTCGCTACTTAATAAAAGAAAAACCTACTTATACACTCGTAATGTGCCATAAGCTTGCTAATTCGGACGAAGTCTGAATCTATTGTATTACATCCTCAAATTCCAACATTATCTGTTGATCCAGATTAAATGCCCCTAAACGATTTGTTAGTTATATCCTCTCCTGACGCTCACATAATATTCCCTTACCCGATCTTTCAATAACAGACCCTAATAATCCACCTATTAATCCGCCCAACATTCCACAGAATACGGGACTGATTCTGCAGCAAGATATAATCCCCAGTGTTCCTCCCATCGCTCCCCCAATAAATAACCCGTTATATTTCGCATTGACGAATTTCCTGTCTTCTTGAAATTGGCTAAGACCACAGTTGATTTCTAACGCCCTGTTATAAGCCTGCCAGATGGAGTAGGTGTATATACAAGGATAAAATAATATCCACTGTAAGTCGGCAACGTTTACAGCATCCTGAAACGTAAGCGTCTAATAAGATAGTGTATGGAAACTTCCCAAAAAGTGTGGTTTATCAATGAGAAAATTCGGTAGATTTTAAAATATAGTTTTAAAATTACTTATAACTCTAGAAGATTTCGATATAGATGGGTTATATCAGAAGGAGAGCAAGGAACTTCTTTAATAAGTTTGGTTCTGACATAGAATAGAAAAGCAGAAAACGAGAATTCAAGAAAAATAAATTAAGCATGGGAGATGTGGACATACTGTATACTTAAGATTTTAAGACCAATAAGCTCTCGATTTTATAAGGTCTTATAAAAATCCAAAAAATCTCCACTCCTAAGAGCGAGGCAATTCTTCTACCAAAATACCGCCTCATACGACGGCCCTATAATACTTCACTATCAACTTGTCCAACACCTGGCTGACCTCAGCAACTTTTGCAGTACCCGGCCCCGGCAGCCGCCCATCCGTTCATTTTAGCACGTAAACGTTCAATCTCAATAAGCAATACAGTACGGGGCGTTTATTGCAGCTAGCTGGAACGGTTTGCAATGCTCCTACATAATATACCAAAGAAACATATTGCTGTGGTTTACTAATTCGTCCAATATGTAAAGGGGGTCAAATAAATGGCGTTCGGAGCAGCCGGAGGTACAGGATGTGGCACGGGTAGTGGAGCTGGTTTCGGAAACTGGGGATTCATCATTTTCCTGATCTTTATCTTGCTTATATTCGGAGTAGGGTTCATAGGCGGTTGTATTTAGAACCATTAATTAAGTCATGAAGAAGGCCATCTGAGGCGCTTTCTGTTTTTGTTTTGATTACTGTTCAAAAGGCCCCACTCCGTAGAGCGAGGCCTTCACTGTTATTTTACGGTTGATACTTTTAAACCAGCCTTTATTAGATCGCTTAAGGTATCAGCATTACCATTTGTCACCAGCATTAGCCTATATGGTGGTTTAGTTTCCACACCTTTAATAATAAACTCTGTATTAAGAATCTTAATTCTAACAGGAGTTTCTTGACACGATTTGTTATATTCCTCTGCAATTTTTTCTACTAGGAGCGGTTCTACTTTGAGGGTCATTTCATAACCCGAAAGTGTTGCTTTTGATGTAACGCCCATAAAACCCATGGGAAGGAAACTATCTAGTTCCAGCTGTTGCAACTCCTCATTTGTTAGGATAATCATTCATTGCCCTTCTTCCTATTTATTGATACATTGTAGTATATACCGTTTAGGTATATACTGTCTATAAGATACACTCAGTAGAACAAACACAAAAAAAGCCGCCTACCCCGAGAGGTAAGCGGCTTTCGTATGTCTGCGGATTTAGTTTGTCCAATTATTCGATCGGTTCTGGGGCAACGGTTGAGGCAGATGTGTCTACGGCAGCCGTTACGTCGGTGGTCGTAGTGATTACGATGCTGCTGACCAGATCTCCTGCCCCCTGAATAGCCTTCTCCTTCTCCCTTTCAAACCGCATCAAAAAGGCTTGTAGATGTGTCTAAGTTGCTCCAATAATCCCACCGCCTATAAAAATAGCCGCCCTGCTACGGCGGCAAATAAGCAGATTATGTTCTTGTTTATCACTCCCTCTCCTGGTAAAATATAGACAAAAAGGAGGTTTTGCCTATGCGAAAACTTGTCGTAGCGTTGGCGGTTACGGTGATGGTGCTGGGTTGGCTGGCGTAGCTGGGGCATATTGGACTGACTTAATCTACCAAATTACGCCTTTTAACCCCTTGGGAGCAGAAAGCACTGCTGAGATTAATTACACTACTAAGCAAAAACCAAAAAGTTCCGGCCATGTAATCATAGGCACCACCTCCCCTCGCGGGAAAGTGACCGACCGCCAAACGGCAACTCCAAGTTTATTTCACCATACCCATGCCAATTTGTTGTCAAGTTGATTAATGCTCGATACCCTGTTCTAATATCGCAAAGCAAACGATATGACTACTATGCGAATCAATGTCTCGGTTCCAAAGTATTTAAAGGTCCTCGGTGATGAAGCTGGAGTGAATTTCTCCCAAATTCTACAAGAAGGTTTAAAAAATTATCTTGGTATTTCAAAGCAGCCTTAACCAGCTGCTTCTTGTTTTCCTGCAACAAAAAGAGCCTTACGGACCAAGCCGGACCACAGCCAAATGTCACTACTTCACACATCTTCCTTAACCAAATGACCTGTTGATGGATTCATATTTTTTCCCTCCTCGCATAAATAATCTTACTGGGGTGAAGTAAATAGAGATGCAAACTAAACACTTCGTTGTAGACACAGCCCTATTAATTTTAATGTTAATAGCCGCAATTACCGGATTTATTGTTTGGTTAGTCCTCCCAGACGAATTAGAATTCGAGGGAATACATCATCTTCTGGGAGAAATTCATAAATGGGCGTCATTAGGTTTGGTTGCTTTGACTGTGTATCATTTTGTTCTTCACTGGAATTGGTACAAAAGAACCCTTAGGAATCTGAAGATAAAATGATCTTTTGCTGATAACTATAGGTGAGACAATCCATATGCCCCGGTAGGGCAATGTCATTAAGATAAGGCCAAGGCCATACCCGCAGCACAAAAGAGCAGAGTATCAAAAGGTACCCTGCTTTTTTTCGTTAAAAAATTGGAGAAATTTCAGAAAAACACTTGACAAAACGTAAAAA